>CAYXLD010000015.1:0-18093 GCA_964465795.1 Candidatus Woesearchaeota archaeon | reverse complement strand
TATTTTAGCCTATCGCTAAATTTAGAAGTGGTTAAAACTCATCGGAGATACTCTAGCTATCGGGATTGTTCTATCCAGAATTAAGGTTGATTCGATAAATAAGATGAACTATGCAGTAAAAAAAGATATTTAATTAAAGTAATCAGCCCAAACTTAGATTTTCAAGATCTATTCCATTGTTTTTAAAGACTTCTTTAGTCAACAATAACTCTTATAACAGAAAGAAAATAAGTTTACTCTTACAAAACAAAAGTTTCTTAAACTCCTTTTTATCTTTAACTTCATGACAGAATTAATAAAATTAAAAGAAGTCCATAAATATTACGAAATGGGCGAAACTATAGTAAAAGCTCTGGATGGTTTAAACATAGATGTTAGTCAAGGGGATTTCGTGGCTATAATGGGCCCTTCAGGAAGCGGAAAATCAACAGCCATGAATTTAGTCGGCAGCCTGGATTCTCCGACTAAAGGAGCAGTTCATCTATCTAAACTGGATGTTTCAAACTTTAGTGAGTCAGAACTAGCCCAATTTAGAGGCAAGAAAATAGGATTTATATTTCAAAGCTTTAATTTAATTCCAAACCTAACAGCAAAAGAAAATATTATACTCCCCATGATATTTCAAAACATAGATAAGGAAGAAAGAGAAGAGAGAGCAGAAAAATTGTTAAAATTAGTAGACTTAATAGATAGAGAAGACCATTATCCAAATCAGCTTTCTGGCGGGCAGCAGCAAAGGGTAGCAATCGCAAGAGCTTTAGCAAACGATCCAGAAGTAATTTTAGCAGATGAACCAACAGGAAATCTTGACACAATAACAGGCCAGAAAGTAATGCATTTTCTTCAGGACTTAAATAAAAAGGGCAAAACTATAATAATAATCACCCACGACCCAAATTTAGCGCAAAGCTACGCTGATAAAATTTACTGGCTTAAAGATGGTAAAACAGAAAAAATTACCAAAAAAATTAAAGGCAAATGGACCATTTCAAAATAAGTTATTAACTAAACAATAGTAACATTAGAAAGATTTATATAGCAGATTTTAGTAAAATAAATATGGATAAATTAGAGAAAAGGTTAATAACCGAAGAATATTCTGAGCAGAGCAGAGGGGAATCTAGTCAGAGAAATTCTGTTTCCCAGAAAAATTTTTCTTTCGATCAATATCAGGCCATTATAGAGGGAGCAGATTCTTTGCAACGGCTTGCTGCAGAAAAAGAAAAAAGAAAAGAAAGAATACTTGCAGTTTTGCCTCAAGAGCCTCGAGACAAAGAAGTGCCATTGTCAAGGGTGTATGAATTCGCTTCTCAGCTGGGAATTAATGGAAAGTATGTTGATAAATACATGAAATTACGCTTTCCCTCTGCAGAACAGCAATTACAAGATGTGAGAAAGCATATGGCCATTTACTCAGAAGAGTTGAGTATAGAAGACGAGTTAGATAAATCTAGAAGAAACATTGCGAATTTATTAGATGGCTTAAAGACTGCTTTTCCTCAAGAAAATTTTGAAATGAAGCGGATTAATTTCTTAGATAGATTAATGGAGTTCAAAGGAAATTTTTTTAGATTTTTAGACTACAATTATCTAGAAAAATACGTTTTTTATAGAAAAGATAATCAAATAACTATTTCGTCAATATTTAAAAGAAAGAAATTAAAAAAAGTAAAATTTAAAATTGCATCAGTTTCAATTTCATATCAATATCCATCAAGTTTGCACGTAGATTTATACGACCCGAGTTTTATTAGGGCTTGTGATAGTGAATTAGAAGAGATGAAAAAGAGAGACACTTTATCTCTTACATATCATTATAAAATTAAATCTTGAAACTTCAAACACCCAAATTCTTTTAAACCTCCAAAAATGCAAAAAACAATAGCGAAAAAAATGATAAATCAAACAAAATTCATCCTTGCAATAGCGCTTTCCCTAGTTTTGCTAGTAAATCTATCCAGCGCAATAACAGTAAAATCAGTTTCAGCAGATACATTATCTCCAGGACAGCAAGGATCTATAAAAATAGAAGTAGAAAACGAATTGAAAGATGATGTAGATTTAGTTTCAATAAAACTAGATTTAGCAAATCTGCCATTTACTCCTGTTGGAACTTCCGAGGATTCAATAGACTCTCTGGATGAAGGCGATGATGAGGAGTTTACATTTAGAGTAAAATCAGCAAATAATATAATACCTGGAGATTATAAAATACCATATACAATCTCATACGTATTAGATAAAGAAACCAAAACAAGATCAGGCTCAATAGGAATAACAGTAAAAGGAAACGCGGATTTATCTTTCCCAATAGAAACAGGCAAGCCAATAATTGGAATGCAAGACAGGCTTACATTAAAAATAATCAATAAAGGGTTTGCTGATGCCAGATTTTTATCAGTTAAAATTAACCCCCTGGGATTCACATTATTATCTGACAGAGAGGCATATATAGGAACAGTAGATTCAGACGATTTCGAAACAATTAGTTTTAATGTAATATATAATGATAAAACTCCCGTATTATTGGCAGAAATAGAATATAAAGATTTTGACAACAACAATATAAAGAAAACAATAAATATTCCAGTAGTAGTTTATAGTCAGGAAAAAGCTTTAGAACTAGGTCTTATAGAAAAGAACAATACCCTCCTATATTTCGCAGTAATAGTTACTTTAGTTTTAATAATAATTTTATATAGAGTTGTAAGAAAAAGTATACGTAAAGCAGCAAGAAATAAGATTTCGCAGGCCTAATCAATATGATTTTCGATTACGTAACTTTATCTTTGAAGAATATAAAAAATAGAGGCCCCCGTTCTTGGTTGACAATGCTCGGAATTTTTATAGGCATTGCAGCGGTCGTTTCTTTGATTTCTCTAGGCGACGGCTTAGAGCAGGCGATAACAGGCCAGTTTGCCACATTAGACGCAGATAAGTTAGTTATTCAAAATGCAGGAACTGGTTTCGGCCCTCCTGGAAGTACTGTTGTAAATAAATTAAACGAACACGACTTAGATATTATAGAGTCTGTTTCAGGTGTTGATAGAGCAATCGCCAGACTTATCAGAATAGTTAAAGTTGAATTCAATAAAATATCAGAATTTAGTTATATAGCTAGTCTGCCTGAAAATAAAGAACATATAGAGGTTATCTATGATGCACTAAATGTAGGATTAGAAGAGGGCAGGTTATTATCAGAATCTGATAAAGGCAGGGTAGTATTAGGAAATGATTTCAAAGACAATCGTTTCTCAAAAAAAATAAGAATTGGCTCTTTATTAAAAATTCAGGGAAAAGAATTTGAAGTTATAGGCATATTAAAAAAAGCAAGCACTTTTCAGGTAAATTCAGTAATTCTTATGGTTGAATCTGATTTAAAGGATATTTTAAATATTGAAGACGAAATAGATTTAATTATAGTTCAGGTTCAAAATGAGGATGAAATTTCGGACGTTGCAGAAAGAATATCTCAGGAATTAAGAGAAGATAGAAATCTAAAGGAAGGAGAAGATGATTTCTCTGTTCAAACTCCTGTTCAAAGTGTAGAAACAATAGGAACAATATTAAGCGTTATTAATCTTGTAATTGCGGGAATAGCCTCTATTTCTTTATTAATTGGTGGAATAGGGATTGCAAACACAATATTCGCCTCTGTTTTAGAAAGAAGGAGAGAAATAGGAGTGATGAAAGCGCTGGGCGCAAGAAATAAAGACATTTTATTTATCTTTCTGCTAGAATCTTCATTTCTAGGGGTTGTAGGAGGATTAGTAGGGATAATTATAGGCCTATTACTGGCATTTTCAGTTTCTGGAGCAGCAAGTTCATTTCTAGGAGGAATAGATTTACAAGTCTCTATCTCTTTTCCTTTGATTGTCTTTTCACTTGGCTTTTCTTTATTGGTAGGAATTATCTCAGGTATAATTCCAGCATTTCAGGCATCAAGATTAAATCCTATAGAGGCATTGAGAAAATGATTCAAGATTATTTCAAAATAGCACTAAGAAATTTAACAAAGAAAAGAGCCAGGTCTTTTCTTACCCTTATAGGGATACTCATAGCTGTTGCAACAATTTTCGTTTTAGTAAGCATATCAGTAGGTCTGCAAGGAGCAGTGGAGGAATTATTCAGACAGTTTGGAACAGACAAATTTTTCATAGAACCAAGAGGGCAATTAGCAGGCCCTGGAACAGGAGGAGCAACGCAATTAACTTTAGAAGACATAAATATAATAGAAAAAACTACAGGGATCAAAGATTTTTCTTATTGGGTTGGAAGTTCAGCAAAAATTGAGTTTAATGACGAAATAAGATATGTATTTGTTATAGGTATACCCCTAGACCATTCTTCAGTATTTTTTGAAACAGGATTTTATAAAACAGAGGATGGCAGGCTCTTAGAAGAAGAAGATAAAAAAGAAATAATGGTTGGAAGCCAATATAAGAGCGGATTTTTTTCCAAGTCAATCACACCCCTAAACAAAATAATTATTAATGATCAGGAATTTAAGGTAAAAGCAGTTATGAAAACAGTTGGAAATCCTTTCGATGATAGATTGATATTCATACCATTAGATGATTTTAGAGATTTATTTCAAGATACAAAAGGTCGTATAGACCAAATAGCAGTCCAGATAAATGAAAACGAAAATGTTAATGAAATTGCCGAAAGAGTGGAAAGAAGATTGATAAAATCAAGAGATGTAACTGAAGATACAAAAGATTTCAATATTAGCACACCAGAAGAAATTCTCTCAAGTTTCGACGCAGTATTAACAATCTTAACAGGTTTCTTGTTAAGTGTGGCGGCAATTTCTCTTTTAGTTGGCGGAATAGGGATTGCAAATACAATGTTCACTTCTGTTTTAGAAAGAACAAGAGAAATAGGAGTGATGAAAGCAGTAGGCTCTAAAAATTCAGATATACTTTCAATATTCTTGATAGAAGCAGGCATATTAGGGCTATTTGGAGGAGTTGTAGGAATAGTTTTAGGTATTGCAATAAGTAAAATAATAGAATATATTGCAATAAACCAACTAGGCACAACATTGCTTAAAGCAGCAGCACCAGCTTATTTGATAATTGGCTGTTTAACTTTCGCTTTCTTAGTTGGAATAGTTTCCGGATTCTGGCCTGCATATCGTGCAATAAAAGTCAAGCCAGTCGAAGCTTTAAGGTACGAATAAAATGACATCAGAATTAGAAATAAAAGTAAGAGAAATGGACGATGAGTCCAGAACTATCTCTGAGAATGCTAGGCTTATAGCGGATAAGCTAAATATAATAAATAAAGGGCATTTAAAAAATATTCTATTTGCTAAAAGAAGGGGATTTAATTCTTTGAAAGAATATTATATCAGAAATTTTAAGAGAAGAGGGTTCAATAAATTCATGGATATATGTAATGCAGTAGCAATTAGAAAGAATTTTAAAAATTTTCGTGCCTATAAAAATGATATATGCTTAAAATTAGGCTTTCTAGGAGAGAATGAGTATAACAGCTATATAAGATATAAAAAAAAGCGTTGTTTCAAAAATTTGAGGGATTTTCAAGAAAGACAGGGCTTATTAAAAAACGTAGAATATAGAGATTCTGAAAGCATTCCTGAAATTGAATCAGACAAAGATTATTCACTAATAGGAATATTACAAACCGCGGACAAAAAAGATGAAATGGGGAATAAAATTGAATATATATTTAAAAGACTGCCTGAAAATATGCAATCAGCAATTAAATTAAGATTTTATGAAGGAAAAACTTTAGAAGGAGCAGGTAAAAGTCTAAATTTATCTAGAGAAAGAATTAGACAATTAGAATGTATGGCACTTGAAAAATTACGTCTATATGCAAGACAGTCAGGCCTGCAAGAATTATATTTTGAGGATTAATTAATAAACAATGTTCACAGCTTTTCCTTCTATAAAAGATTTAACATTTTCAATTGTCGTATCTAATATTCTTTGCAAAGCCTCCTTAGTATAAAATGCCAAATGTGGTGTAATAACTACATCTTTCTCTTTCAATAATTTATGATTTTGATGAAAAGTTTTAAGATTTCTTGAATGATTATTATGCAAAGAAGCTTTATGTTCCTTCATTTCATCTTCACCTTCTAAGACATCTAATCCTGCACCAGCTATGATGCTTTTTTCAATACCATATAACAAAGCTTCCGTTTCAATAATCTCTCCTCTTGATGTATTTATTATATATACTCCTTTTTTTATTTTTTTGATATTTTTCATATTAATCATGTGTTTTGTTTCCTTTGTTAAAGGCACATGAAATGTTATAATATCTGATTTTTTCAATAAATTTGAAAATGAAACCCACTTGAATCCAAGCTCCTTGCTTAATTTATCATCCTGTCTAGCAGAATAGCCAAGAACGTTCATGTCAAAACCATGCGCCATTTTAACAATATGTTTCCCTATTTTTCCAACTCCGACAACTCCAAGAGTCTTGCCTTTTAGATCAAACCCCATTAATCCCTTAAGAGAAAAATTATCCTGTTTTGTCCTTGAGATAGCCTCATCTAAATTTCTTGATAATGTTAATATTAAACCAAATGCATGTTCAGCGACAGTATTCTCACCATAAGATGGCACATTACTGACTATTATCCCTTCTTTTTTGCAGTATTCGACATCAATATGATCAAATCCAGTTGACATAGTTGTTATGAATTTAATTTTAGGAATTTTTTGAAGAACTTCTTTTTTCAATTCAGAATATATAAAACATACGGCAATATCAGCATCTCTAAGTTTATTAATACTGCCTAAATTCAAAGGAGAATTATAAAAGAATAGCTCATGCCCAGTCAAATTCTTCTTAATATATTCTTCTTCCCATCTTTCTAATTCAAAAAATCCTATCTTCATTTTGCCTCTTTTTTATTTTAAACTTTGTTTTCTTAATAATCCTTTCTATTAATTCCCAGCTAGCCATTCTATTATTTATTCCATCTGTTCTTGATATAGCAATAGCTGAATGGCAAATGGCTGTTTTTAAAGCTCCCTCAACATTACCAAGTTTAATCAAGCCAGTAACAAAAGAGCTTCCAAAAACATCACCTGCTCCAGTTGCTTCTTTTATTCTAACTCTTGGAGGAAGGAACCTGTATAATATATCGCCATCATAAACTCCTCCTTCATTTTCACCATCTGTTATGCAAACTATCTCTGGCCCTAATTTCTTCAGACCAATAAATAGGTCTCCACTCTTGACTAACATTCTTGCCTCTTCCTTATTTAATGTCAAAAATTTGCAATTATCTAATATGGCCTTAAGGTAATTAGCTCCGTATTTAGTGTGATAGCTGCTCGGATTGTAAGCTAATTTTATTCCATTGTTTTTTGCATAAACAGCAATTTTTTTTTGTGTAGAAAAAGATTCACTGCCAAGAGAAGTAAAGTAAAACCATTCTGTCTTGAAATTTTTTAAATTAGTCTCTGCAAATTTTAAACTATCGCTAGCAGCCTTAGAACTAACAACAGTTCTATTTTTTCTCTTGCTTTCCAAAATTATTGAATATCCAGTATGCTCATCTTTGGATCTAACGCCAAGAAAATCAATATTATTATTTTTTAATTCTCTAAGAATAATGCTGCCGTTTGATTTGCTTCCTATCTTTCCAATGAAGCCGCTTTTCAATCCAAGATGGGCGAAACACATAGCGCTGTTTATACCTCCCCCGCCTACAGAAAAGTCAATATTATCTACTAATATTTTAGTGCCTGCAGGGAAGTACATGATGCCATCTCTTTCCTCAAATTTAGCTCTAACAAAAGCATCAACAAGACCACTTCCAACACTAACAACATGATATTTTCTCATTTTTCCCCTATTTGCAAGAAATAAAGCAATTAAGACTTTTTATTCCTTGCTTCTGATATTTTTCTTATTTTTTTCATAATTTAATACAACTAATGCCAAAGAAGCAAAAATAAGAGCGATATCTCTAAATAATATGTCCAAAGAACCAAGATTGAATAATATTACCCCTAGTAAATTCAAACTGCACAAAACAGCAGCATAGAATATCTTCTTCCCAGATAATAGCCATGCTCCTAGAAGGATATCGAAACCAGCATGAATGTATAAAATAGCATATCTAGAAACAAATTTATCAAAAAAACTAGGAATAAAACCTATCCATGAATTAGAGTTTGCAATTATGCTAATTCCAGCATATAGAAATACAAAAGCCAATCCTGCTCTTAGAAGAAAATTTACCAAATGCTCTTTTTTCATTTTATTTCAAACCCTAGTTAACTATAATTTTCCCTCTCAATCCAGCAATTAAGTGATCATGGTAACTCCAGCTTCCTTTTTCGTTAAATATAAATTTATATTCTTCACCTTGTGCAATGCCCTTGCAAGAATCAAATGTGTTATTCTCTTCTGAAGTTCCGCATTTTTCTATATCAGATCCAGGATAAGTAGTATGTGTTGGATGCATAGCAGAAGCTGGCCAATGAGGATTTGAATCTTTATTAACAAAAGTTACTGTATCTCCCTGTTTAATCTCTAAGGTTGAAGGAATAAATCCCTGGACAGTTATTTCAATAACATTTGCAGTAGCGATTACCCCATCTTGTTTTAAATTATTAGGTTGTTGAATCTCAAGGGAAGTTTTTTCACCATCTCTAAAAGAAAAAAATATTATACTTAATATAATAATTGATAGAATAACAATGAAAATAATATTGTTCTTTTTCATGCTCTAATAAAATAAAATCACTATATAAGGCTTTCCTCAAATATCCTAATTTACATAAACCAACTAGCAATCCATAAGCCTATTGCAATAATCAAGGCAGTATAATAAACTCCTTTATCCCATGCAATAATTTTTGCCCCGTCAAATGGCATTAAAGGAATCATATTAAATGCACCCAATAAAGAATTTATTATCAACCCTGTTGAAAAGAAAAATCCTAATATTCCTTCTTTTCCAAAAATCAATAAACAAGCCATAAATAAAATTGCCAAAACAATATTTGTCATAGGTCCAGCCAAGGATATTTTGCCGTTCCTTTCTTTTGTCATTCTGCCCTGTATAAATACAGCTCCCGGAGCAGCAAAAATAAATCCAAATAAAGAAAACAATAAAGCAAGCCAAAGCATATTATAAAAAGCATGGAATTCAGCCATTAATCTATACTTTTGAGCAAAATATTTATGCATCATCTCATGAAGTAAAAACCCAACTCCAGCTGTAAAAAATGCAACTACAAATGCAATAATCAGAGAGCTATCAAATTCTAACAATCCTTTATACCCTCCAACTAAAAGTATCGCAAATGCTAGAGAGATAATTATTCCAGCATAAAATAAATCTTTGATTTCTCTTGAGCTGAATTTCATAATTTAACAAAACTTATAACCTAAATAAATATATCTGAACATGATAACTTCTCTGGAAAAGAATTATAAAATATCTTGGATAATTACACTGTTAATTGCGCTGTTAATCTTTTATATTTCATCTCTCACTGCAGAACAGGCACCAGGATCAGGAAAAGGCCCCAATGCTGTTTTTTATCACATCGCCATATTTTTTCTATTATCTTTTTTCTTATTTATCTCATTAGTTAGAGGAAAATATAACGAATTATTATCGTTAGGTATAATAATACTATTAGCCTATGCTTTATTGGATGAAATACATCAATTTTACGTAAAGGGAAGATCAAGCTCATTTTCAGATGTAATTTTAGATTCGATAGGGATATTTATTGGGACTTTAATATATAAGTTATCGCTTCGTTATAGATCTTCTTAATTTTCTATGCGGAAGGTAGGAATCGAACCTACGCAGACACTAAGCCACTGCCACCTCAAGGCAGCCCGTTTGACCGCTCCGGCACTCCCGCAATTCTTATTAACTATAATTATATATAACTTAGTTAAAAAACCCCTTGTTAAATCGAATTCTCAAGATCATCTAGATTGTCGCTAAGTGCTGAAATTGCCTTAATTAAAATATCTTTAGCAGGCATACTTCCAAAAGATTCAACAATTAATAAAATATCTGTAGAATCTTTTACAGAATCTTTTTCAATATTTTTTATCTTTTCCACAAGAGCATCATTCAAATCACAAATCCATTTATTGCCCCTTTTTTCTGGTTTGATCAATCCATTTGTTTTTTCAATTATCTCATTTATTTTAGGAGACGAATTTATTTCTAATAAATGTCTATAATAGCATAATCCAGGTATATATTTAGCATGCGTTATTCCCTTTCCAAGAGAGGCTGTAGCAACTAATTCTATCTTGCTATTTTCCCCTAGTACAGTGATTGGTATTTTTCCATACACAATTTCTCCAGCCCCTTCAAGATCTTCTGCATAAACAATACATGGTCCATTTTTTACTAATTTTAAATCAATTTTTGTTTTTTCATTCATGCTTTTTTCTGTTTTTAGAGGGATTAATCCAAGTCTGTTCCCCAAAATTTCATCATATAAAGCTGAATCATTTTTAAAAACTTCAACTTCATCTATAGCTAGGACAGGTATCTCAGTTACACTTCTTCTAATAGCATTAGCTAAAGAATCATTGGAATCAATTCTGATAATAACCTTTTCTGGAGTATTTTTTATAATTGTCATTTTTTTAATATGTAAATATGTTTTTTAAATCTTACACTCTTCTTCCTCTCCGCCCTCCTTTCTGTTTTGGTCCGCCTCTGGGCACTCTTGTTGAGTCAAGCACACTTATAATTTTAAGACCTTCTTTTCCAAGAGTTTTTATAGCTGCGTGTGCACCAGGGCCATGTCCTGTACTTCCAGTTTGAGCCCTCATCCTAATATAGAGGCCGGTAATTCCAAGATCTTTAGGTCTTTCTGCAGCTTTTTTTGCCACAAACATCGCAATAGTTGGATTTGATTTTAATCTTGAATGTTTCGTTATCATACCGCCACTAACTCTAGATAAAGTATTCCCAGCCAGATCTGTTATATGAACAATAGTATTATTTCCAGAGCTGTAAACATATGCTATACCTGATCTTTCTTCTATAAATTTCTTTTTCTGTTCGCTTTCAATATCTTCCTTTATAGAAAGATTTTCAGTTATTTCTTTATTCTTGCTTTCCATTATTTTTCTCCTTCAACTGATTGATTTTCCGATTTGATATTTTCATTTTCAGCTTTATTTTTTCTTTTTATTTTTATGTTTTGTTCCAAAACTAGCGGCACAATATAGCTTGGTGCATTTACAACATTTTCTCCAACAATTATCTTTTTATGTACAATCATTTGTCTAGCTTGTTTTTGTGTATTGGCTAATTTTCTTTCAACAATAATGTTAGATAATCTTCTCCTTAAAAGATCTTCTATTCCCAACCCTAAAATATCTGAGATTGAATTAATACTAAGGCCAATACCACGTAGATAATTAAAAAAAGATTCCTGATCTTCTCTTTGTGCATTTGCTAAACTCATCGCTCTTTTTCTATAATAATCAATTTTTGCTAGAGTTTTCCATATTTCTCGTTTATTTTTTAATCCATATTTTTTCAATAATACGTTTTCTTCTTGAATTCTATTTTTTTGATACAGCTTCATAGGCCTTTTATAGAGCATTTTTTTTCTTATCATTTTTTATTTAGTCTCCTTTATTTTATCTCTTTTTATTCCTGCAGATTTTTTATTTTTTCTGCTTCTGAAATGAGATCTTGTTTTTTGGCCTCTAACAGGCTGTCCCGAAGCATGTCTAATTCCTCTATAGCTTTTAATCTTTATTAATTTCTTAATATCAAATTCTCTCTTCATATCAAGATCTGTTCCATAATGATGTTTGTTCTCCCCAGTATCAGGATCGAATCTTCTATTTTTTAAATATTCAGGAATTGGAAGTTCTTTTAGAAAAGCTTCTATTTTTTGAATATCTTCTTTGTTCAATTCAGATATTTTCTTTGATCTAGGCATATTTAATTTAATACATACTGCATTTGAGATAGACCAAGAAACACCCTTAATATAAGTTAGCCCCAGATATACATTCTTAGATCCAGGAATATCATGTCCTAGGATTCTAACCAAAATCTCTTGAAACTCTTCAATATTTTGGCTTCTCTTCTGAATCTTTTGTTCTTCTTTCATATTATTTTACAAATAAATGGAATCTTTGCTTTTGAGATATCTCTTCAAATATCCTGCGCTCGATTGCTTTTTTAGGATCAGGAATGTTATGGACGCGTTTTTTTATATCATCAAAAGATTCAAAAGGAGCTTCCGTCCTTATCTTTATTATCTCTTGGGTATGTTTTTGTCCAAATCCCGGAAGGAGTTCTATCTGATGCAATCGCGTATTTATTGCCTGGGCATTATTGAAGAAATCAACATATTTCTTTTCTTGTTCCCCAACAACCGCAGATATAAACTCTTGCAGTTGTATTTTTGCAGTCTCCGTGATTCTATCAAAAGGCAGTCTTCCGCCTATATAGTGTATCTTATCTCTTTTTTCAGGACCTATATAAACTTTTTCTTTTTGGGTTAGAGTAAATCCTCTTCTAGGTATTAGCTCAAGTAGAATTAAGGATTTTTCACCTATAGCTTGTGCTTTTGGGACAGGTCTTCCTTCCATAGGATACCCATACGGAAGGTAATCTAATATAATTGCATAATCGTCTTTATCCATCATTTTCAATCGCTCTTCACAATATTTAAAACAGCTGTTGCCTCTTCTACATTCAAACTATTCTCCAAAAATATCTTATTCAGTTCTTCTTGATCTTTAGGCAAAAAATCAACAATCTTTACTGTTTCACCCTCTCCAATTTTAGGATTATTTAAGGCAATAATTCCATTTTTAATCCTATCTGCTCTTTCTTTAGTAATTTTACAGAACTGTCTTAAATAGTCTGATAGCGGCTTTTCAATTTTTGTTTTCTTTTTATATTCATTTACATCAGAGAGAGATACCGGCGTTTTATTTAAAATCATTCTTTCACCTCTATTCTTTTTAAATGAATAGGTTTGATAAAGTATGTCTTTTCCTTATTTAGGTCATTAATTTTAACATCATATGCATTTCCTCTTTTTCCAATTATCTTTCCAGTTCTGCCCTGGATTCTTTTAGAATACCCAAAAGGCAGGCTCAACTCCCTAATAACGGCAATATAATCTCCAGCCTTAAATTTTTGATAGTAAGCACTAAGCGATATCTTGCCTTTTTCTCTTAATCTCTTTCGTTTCAGCATAGGAATAACTGAAAAAACTAGTTTATAAAGGTTATGCAGCCCTTCTTAGTTCATCGGATACAGAACCTTGATAGAGGTCGCCAACCTCTTTCGCTTTTCTCATATTATCATCTATAGCTTTAAACATTTTCTCGCCCCAGATTTTATACCCGCAGGATCTACAGACTTCAAATACAGAATCATCTGAGATTTGCCCTTTACAGAACGAACATCTTTTTGCCATATTTATTATTACTAAATATAGAGGCAGGTTTATAAATATTTCTGCATAAAACTACTGAAGGCAACAAATTAAGAAAAAATGAAAAATAAATCGAAGAGATTAATTGGAATCAGTGTACTTTTGCTTCTAGTTATCTCTTTTTTCATAAAAATAAGAATTGACGAAGGGGCAAATTATTATACTGAATCAAGTTTGCTAGGCGCATTAATATTTTACAATCCATTTATTCTTGGATTATATATTTTAATAGCTATCTATCTTATTGTAAATATGAAAAGATAATTATTATCTTAACTGTGTCTCTATCTTTTTCAATCGTTGATCAAATTCATCTATTTTAATTTTAATCTGGATTAATGAATTTGAATCTATATTCCCAATAGTATTAGTAAAGTCTTTAAGAAAAGCATTAAACAATGTGCTTAATTTTCCACCAAAAAATTCTATCTTTTTCTTAGCTTTATCAATAAGAGATTTATCAACACTGATATTAACTCTTATTTTTTTATCTTTGGCCATACACACTTATAGATACTAAGGTATAAAAATATTTCCACAATAGGCAACTTTAAATACTGCAGATAAATTTGCCTATTATGATGTCAAAAACAAAATTTAAGGAAAGGATGAAAAGAAAAACAAATAATGAATTGACTGAAACAATCAGATTAGCGATAAAAAATGAAGGATGGAATAGAATTGCCCAAATTCTGGCCTCATCTACTAAAAATCAAGCCTCTATCAATCTTTTAAAGATTGATAAGGAATCAAAAGTAGGAGACACAATTATAGTTCCCGGAAAAGTTTTAAGCAATGGAAACCTATCTAAGAAAATAAAAATCTGTGCATTGGCAATATCAGAACAAGCTAAAGAAAAACTAAAATCTTCAAAAACAGAATTTTGCCCCATAATTGAGGAAATAAAAAAGAATCCAAAAGCAGAAGGAATTAAACTATTAAGATGACAGAAAAAATAATAATAAATGCAAATAATGCCCCTCTAGGAAGAATAGCGAGTTATGCAGCAAAGCAAGCTCTTTTGGGAAGATTAATAGTAGTAGTAAATTGCAATGACGCGTTGGTTTCCGGGCGTAATGAAAACATAATGAAAGAATACAGAATTGCTCGTTCGAGGGGAGGATCCTCATTAAATGGTCCGCATTTTCCGAAAAGCCCGGAAAGATTGATGAAGCGGGCTATAAGAGGAATGTTAAGCTATAAAGAAGGTAGGGGGAATACAGCATTTAAAAATATATTATGTTATAATTCTACACCATCTGAATATAAAGATATGAAAATGATATCGCTTCAAAAAGAATTCAATATTAAGACACTAAAATTAAAAGAAGTATCAGATCTAATATGATATCGAAAAAAAAGATTCAAATAGTTTCAGGAAAAAGGAAAACAGCAGTAGCAAAATTAAAATACACAGAAGGAACAGGGCAAATATTCTATAATAACCTCCCACATACAGAGCTAATTATTTTTCATAAGCTTGCTCTTTTGGAGCCAATTAGAATTTATCAATCAGAACTAGGGGACGACCTAAATTATAATTTTTATATAAAAACAAAAGGCGGCGGCAAAGAAGGGCAAATTCAGGCGGCAAGATTAACAATAGCTAAAGCATTATTAGAAATTACAGGGTCAGAGGTATTAAAAAAAGCATTCATAAAATATGACAGAAATATAATAGTGCCTGATTCAAGAAGAAAAGAAACGAGAAAGCCAGGGGACTCAAAAGCAAGAGCCAGAAGGCAAAAATCATTTAGATAATTCCTTTGCCCTTCCTGTTCTTTCCATCTTTATATCTTACACGTATGTCATATTGGGCCAGCTTATTATAAAAAGTCTGCCTGGGAATTTCAAGCTCTTCAATAAGTTTAGATATATTGTAATTAAATCTTTTTAATAAATGTATATATGCTAATCTTACTATACACCTTGTTTCAGACTCTTCCCTGGTTATTTTTATTATAACTTCAGGACTTGAGATTGCTATATCTTCTAATACTTTATTTTTCTTTTTCATAATGTTTCACAGAAAATAACTATTAATACTTTTCTACAGCATATCCAAAGGGTTTTTAATTTTTTTAATCTGGTCTGAAGAAATATGAGTATATAATTGAGTAGTGTTAAGCGAAGAATGCCCAAGAATACTTTGAATCAGTCTTATATCGACTCCGCCCTCCAACAAATGAGTCGCGAAGCTATGCCTTAATGTATGTGGAGTTATTTTTTTGTTTATGCCTGCTCTTATCCCGGTAGTTTTGATTATTTTTTGAATATTTCTTGTAGTTAGTGGTTTATCTTTTGAAAATAAGTATATCTTATCAATACCTTTCATTTTTAAATAACTATCTAATTCATCAGAAAGATTTCCAGATAAACTAATCAACCTGTCTTTACTGCCTTTTCCTTTTCTTACCCACCCTATTCTATCTTTTAAATTTAAATCCGCAATTTTTAAATTTACAAGTTCGGATACTCTTAAGCCAGAAGAATAAAGGAAGGAAATAATAAGTCTAGATTTTATATTATCAGAGCCCCCTATTAACTTTTTAACTTCTTCTTTTGTCAGAACTTCCGGCAGTTTTTTTTCTTTTTTAGGAATTTTAATTCCAGAGAAAGTTTTTCCCATAACTTCAATATAAAAAAATTTTAACGATGCAATTGCCAGCATAATAGTATTTTTTGATTTTGAATCAAATAATTCCGATAAATATGCCTTTACATCATCTTCATTTAAAAGATCAGATTTTTTATTGGTTTTTTGAAGGAATTTTCTTACAAAAAAAGAATAGTTCCTCACTGTAAGAGGGGAGAACCCTCTTATTCTTAATTCAGAATTAAGCTTAATTAAAATATCATCCATGCAATCCCTCGTTACTAATTTCAAGTTCGCTTTTCTTTTTAAAGGTTTATATTCAATTACTATATATTTATATAATTGCAATTATAGAAAGGTGCATGTATAATAAAAAAGGGATAATCTTTTTGCTTTTTTTCTCTATTTTATTTGCGATTATAATAATTGGCGCCTTATTATATCTTAAAATTAGATTCGGCGGTCTTGAATTTAAAACAGGAAATATAGTAGTAAATATCGATTATGAAAAAGAAGAAAATCTTGAAAATGATAGGTTAAGTGAAATATCCTATAATATATCTAATATATCAATAAATCAAAACATCTCAATTAGAGACCATAATATAACACTCAACTAACTAAATATTTTTAAGCCGCGATCATATAAAAAAATATGGGCGAGGAAGAAAAGAGGCTAAAGATGGCAATTATCTCAGGCGCAGCACATGCATTAAAATTTAAAGCAAAAAATCCAAGAGCAACTGAAGAAGAAGTGATGCAGCATGTAACGCTTAAAGCTAACGAAATACTTAAGAAAATCGATGTAGAGATATAATTTAATATATATTCATAAATTCCATAAATTCTTTGATCTAGATTCAGTCAAGTAGTAACCTTTATATTCTCTTCTTTTTCCTATTCTATTATGCGGGGATAGCGAAGTGGTCAAACGCGCAAGACTTAAGATGTCGGTCTTTCATTAGAAAGATTAGCTAAACAAGATGAGAAATCTTGTGGCTTAGTGCCTTCGGAGGTTCGAATCCTCCTTCCCGCATTTCCTTTTATGGCTTTTACAGCTTACTTAACCGCACGTTTTAATATAAAGCATGTTCAATTAGAATTCTTTATAACAGCATATTTTATAAATAAACGCCATTTTATAGAATTATGGAAAAGAGGAAAATACTTATAATTATTTTTTTAATAATTATCCCATCAGTATTTGCAGGAATAAGCTGTCCAGATGGCACTAAGCCAGAATCAGATTTAAGCGAAATAGATTTAGGCCTTAGCAGAGTAATTAACAATCTTGGTGTAGGTTTGACAAAAACAGAAGAGAGGCAGTTTTTCAAAAGAGTCAGTGCAGATTTACTTATCGACACAAGAAGAGTCGAGATTTCCAATAAATCTTCGTCACAGATAATAGATCTCTTATCTGGGCAACATACAGTTGTATTTGAAAATTCTACAGATACAATGGCAAAAATTTCTATTGATGGGGAATCAAAAGAAATTTTAGAGAATGAAGTCGAAACAATAAAAGGGATTTTTGTTAGATTATTTGACGCAGATACATCGAATGGAGGGACAGCAAAACTGATAATTGGAGCAAAGCAGATTACCCTTTCTAATGATGAAAAACCAGCTGAAAAGCTCCTTTTCAAAAATATAACATACTTAGTAAAGCTAGATTCAGCATCTTCGACAAATGTCATTGTATCTGTAAGTTTCTGCAAAACCGGGAAAATAATCTATGAAAGTGACATAAAAAATAATTCTATGCCAAACAATACCCAAGAAGCATATAATCAAAATCAATCAGAAATAATAAATACAACAGAATTCAACGAGGAGATATCGATAAAAGAAGGAAATGAATCAAATAATAATGAGTCTGTGAGTAATAATCAAGAAAAAACAGAAGTAGAAACAAGTTTACAGAATAAAAAAGAGGAAGGGTTTTTCATTTCAATATGGAATTGGTTTAAAAACTTATTTAGATGAAGACATTGTCCGGAGTAACCCAAACTCAAAAAATTAAAATAAAAAAAGCTAAAT
>CAYXLD010000014.1:0-21011 GCA_964465795.1 Candidatus Woesearchaeota archaeon | reverse complement strand
TTGCCTATCGGTTGAAAGTAAGTAAAGGGGCCCTAAAATAGTCAATTCTCAGCCCCTTTGGTTTCTCGCTTCGCTTAACCACTGGGTGCGAACCTCTCGGTGTCGCACAATGGCTTGCTTAAGCGAAATTGCCTAAATTAGAAAAATTGTAAACTGACAAAAACCCTAAAACCCTCAATCATAAGATTTTGATAATTCACTTACAAATAACTCAAGCTCAGAAGAAGCGAAAGGCCTATAAAGACTGGCTTCACCAGGGCCAGACATCACAATCAAAGGGCCCTGTTCACCATTCACTCCGTTATTAGTAACATATTCATTATCCACGCTAATAAGCTCTGAATTTTCTACCCTCAGTCTTTTGATTAATTCAGGAATGGTCCTTTCTGGTTCATCTCCATCAACATGATAGAAAGTGTATACCCTTACGCCATTCTTATAGCCTTCTGTCGCGCTTAATATAATCTCCTTCATGATTTTCTTAACTTTAAAAAGTATTTAAACTTTTCTATTTTTGTCACTTTCTAATTACAAGGCAATTACGCTCGAAATCAGGCTGAGAACTCGGCAGAATACACGAGGGCTTTTGTAGCCAGCTCGTGCTTCTTCGAAGACGCTTAATATCTACTAAGCGGTAAATTCTTTGCTTTCTCTGAAAGCATTTTTCTTCGTGAAAAACCAGAATTTGACCTAAGTTTCAGCACTTAGTTAGAAGGAACACTTATTTCTAATGGAATAGACATCCCGAGCCTTTCTAGAACTCTCTTCAAAATTGCTTCTTTTGCTCTCTTTTTGAAACTAAGTATTCCTATACTTTTAATTTCATGTGTTTTTCTATCTTTAGTTACAAAAATACCTTCTTCTATGTCTTCTGTATATTCTGTTTCTGGAGGAAGTCCGAAGGATATTTCTAGAAAATCTCCCAATTCATCATAATATACATCAAATGTTTCTTGGTTTTTCATTGTATTGCTTTCACAAAATGTGATGATATTATAAATCCTTCGCCGTTTAAGTATTTTGCGATTACTCTCATAAATCTATATGGTGAAGGCAGATCTTTGTAGTATTTGTAATAATACTTGGTTTCTTCATCTTCTAGAGAGTCTGTGATTCTATCAGGCTTTTCAAGAGTTTCTATTATTTTCTCTTTTTATGAAGATATCTCGGGATGTCTTCTAACAATATGATGCCAATTATAATCAGTCATTCGTAATTTTCTGCCCGTCTTGTCAATTACTTCAAAAATTATGTTCATAATGGAAATAAGGTTCCTTATGTTTTAAAGGCTGTTGTTAAAATTTAGTGCTGAAACCTCGCTTAGCCCGAACCATTAAGCGAACTGGTAAAAGTGGAAAGTAAATTATTCAGGGGTTTCTTCTACTCTTTCTTCTAACTGGCTTTTTATTTCCTTTCGCTTGCGATATGCCCCTAATCTTCTGAACCCGTATCTTAGATAAATAGAATATAAAGAAAATCCCATTATGCCATGCATTAAACCGTATAAAAGAAGATTGGAACTGCCATTGGAAATAGATGTGGGGATTTCATATGTGCTAACCATGATAAGAGGACAAGCTAAAGGTGCAACGAGCCCTTGATGTAACCAGCTACTTATAATTGACCTTCTTAGTTCTTGTTCTGAAGGATTACTTTCTTTAATCTTAAAGTAGTCTTGATAGATATAACTCAACCAAGAACCAACTAAAGGTAATTCAAGTGGATTTTTCATAAAAAGAATAAAAAATTGTCCTTTAAAAACTTTTGGTCGGCGCGTTCGGCGCTTCGCGCCTTAATTATTGCGGCTAGTTTTTTGTTTTTTTGGGGTTAAGGGGATTTTTTGTTAAAATTATGTATGCTGGAAGATTTAAGCGATTGGAGAAAGTTTCAGCTATTTCTTCACGAACTCTGCAAGGGGCAAATTTTCAAATTTTGAGTCGCCTGTAAGAAACTTTAGATTGTTTCTCTTAGCATAAATGTATCCTATGCAATCAGTGTAAGAAAGGTCTTGTTTTTTATGCTCTTTTCTGAATTTTATTGCTTCCTTCAAGGTTTCGTCGTCAATTTCAACTACATTGCCTCTAAACTTAGAATAAACATCTTCCGCCTTTTCTTCGTTAAAATCTAATAATGCTGACCAATAAACTTCTGTTAGATTAAATAATGTAAGCACTATTTCTTCTTCGGCATAAATGAGATATTTGGGGTTCTTTTGTATTATTTCTATAATTGCATAGCTATCAAAGAAATATTTTAATCCCATCCCTTATCGGCCTCTGCTAAAATTTCTTCTGTTGGTCTTTTCCAACCCTTGAGCAATCCAAATACCTCTTTAACTTTTACCCTTTTCTTTTTCTCAACTTTTATTATTATTTTTTCATTTTCTTTTATTTTCTCTTGCTCTGCTATCTGTGCTGGGATGATTATTGCTATTGAATTTCCCCATTTTCTTGTTCGTGTTTCTATTTCCATGATACATAAATGATACGCCCGTATTTATATTTTTCTATGCAGAAATATATTTATTTGCCTGGCGCGTTCGGCGCTTCGCGCCTTAATTATTGCGGCTAATTTTATATATTTAAATGGTTTTTAAGAATGCTGAAATATTCTAGCTAAGGGAGAAAGTTTCAGCTAATATGGGGAATATTGGAGATAATCTGCAGATATTTGTAATAAGCCAAAAATTATTAAATAAATTCCTATTGCCCATCTGAGCAGCTTTGGAAATAACAGTATCAAAATTCCTAAAACTATGGCGAGAAGAGCAGAAATTGTTAAAGATATTGTTGCCATTATATATAAAGGAAAGAGAGCTTAATATATTTTACTGTTTTGCTGGGGCGTTTGCCCAACGAGAGACAAAGGCGATAGAGATTATTACGATCAAAGTGACTATGATGGCAGTATAGGGCTGTGCAAGATATGGAAATTTATTCAGAAGATTAGTTTGGATATTGTCTTGGATTACCTTTAAAATTAAGTCGCGCCAAACTAATGCTATAATAAATCCAAATGCTGCTAATAGCGCGATAGATGTCTGTTGCTTGAATATGTTTTCTCTATGAAGAAAAACAATGATGTAAAAGAATAAAAAATCTTGATTTTTTAGACGATTTTGAATGAATTTTTGGGGTGTTTGAGAGAATTTTTAGTGTTTTTTGTTTTATCGACGATAAATTGGGTGTTTTGGGGTGTTTAAACGGCTGTTTGTTTGGTGTTTTGGGGTGTTTGAGAGAATTTTTGGTGTTTATGTGGGTGTTTAAGTGGTGTTTGGAGAGAGTTATGGTTTTTGCTCTATTGGGCTTTAAAAGCGCAAGATTTATATATAATGGCTGTTTAAGTGTTTGTATGTTTGATTGGTTTTTTGGAAGAAGAGTGAAAAAATTAGAGGAAGATACTAAAAAAAGTTTTTTTGAAGTTAAAAAAGATATGGGTGTTGTTGGAAAGTGGGTTAAACATCTTGATTTGAAAGATAAACAGCTGTTTGATGTTGTGAGAGAGATACAGGTTGATTTGTCGTCGATTCGTGAAGAGCTTGAGGGTCTGAGAGAGGGCGTTGGATTGATTGGAGGGAGTGCTAAGGATAAACAGGTGTTTAAAAAATTGCCTGTTTTAGATAAACAAATAGCTGTTCAAGATGTTCAAAATGCTGTTCAAACAGCTGTTCAAACAGGCGAAATATATGAAATTTTGAAGAATTTAAGTAGTAATGAAAGGTTGATAATTTATACAGTTTTAAATAATGAAATGAAGTTAAGCTATGAAGATTTGGCCTTGCTTTTGGGAAAAGAGCGGGCTACAATAAGAGGGCAAATTAATGCAATAAAACAGAAATGTGGGGGCTTAATAGAAGAAGTATCAGAGAAAAATGGAAAGAAAAGGATCTTTATAGCGCCTGAAATAAGGGAAAAGTTAGTAAAATATGCAAAAGTGAAGGTTAGAAAAGGAGGAAAAAATAAATAGTACGAACTTTTTAATAGAAAAATGTTAAAGATTATGAAAAGTGAGGGTTAGAAATGAGTTTTTTTGAATTAGAAATAGAGAAAAGAGGGTCTTTGGGCATGTCTTTGATTAAAATAAAGCAAAGTGAGAGATATTTTTTTGGTTTAATAACTGTGGTTTAGGTAAAAGTGAGGAAAAATTGGGATAAAGAGATCAATTTTTCTGATTAGGATTTTAAAATTAAGAATTTGGGTAAAAGGCAGACTTAGTAGTATATTGACTTTATAGGCCTTAATGGGTCAAAATTTGGTGTTTTTAACTTTTTTTATTTAGAGAGAATTTTCTTAATTAGAATTAGATTTGAAGATTTTCGGTTAACCGTTTTTCTTATAGTTCCCTAAGTAGAATAATGGTCTGTAAAGAGGCTAATTTCTTGAATTCTTGCGGGATATTTAGCAGTATTTTTTTATTGTTTTCTTTAGTTTTCTGTAGTGGAAGCCCCTTTTTAATAATTCTTTGTGTATAGTCCCTAATGGAAGATTCTGTTAGATTTAATTTTTGGGAAATTAGTGGATAATAAACATTGTGCCCTTCTTCTTCTAGCTGATATATCGTCGTATAAACTACCAACTCTTGCTGTGTTAATTTTTTAAGTTTTAATCTTATATCTTTTCTTATATCGTCGAGAGAGTCTAGAATTTCTGTAACTCTTTCTAATTTGTTTGATTTATTTAATGAATTGCCTATTTCTTCATTAAAGTGAACTTTTGCCCCTTTATTTCGTGTTGAGTTGTCTGTCTGTCTGTCTGTCTGTCTGTCTGTTGGAACCCCTTGACTTCCAGTGGAAAAATTAGAAATTGGGGTTTTTAGACTGTATAGAGCACTAATTTGGGTAGAGTTGTGTGCTGGACTGTCTGGATGTGTTGGATTTATGTGTTGGATTGCTTTATTTTGAGAGTTATCTGTTGGTTTGTTTGTTTGTTTGTTTGTTGAACCATTTAAATATGTTTTTAGCGTTTCCTTTAATGATTGTATTTCTCTTTTTAATAACTCTATTTGGGAGGATAGGTTAAAGATGTCCTGTTTTGCTTTGACGAATGCTTCTTTTATCGGGTCTTTGTTTGATTCTGGCATGCTTATTTTACTGGTTTAGAGGTTATATAGATTGTTATATTCTTTGTTGAAAAGATTTAAAAATTGGTTTCTTTTATAGCTATAATGGATAGAGAGAGAAGATTAAGCAGGATTAATGTATTGAAATGCATTGTTAATGAGGGATATGAAAGCATTCGTTTTTATTCATATAGCGTGGGCCAGGAATATACTATTAGAAAAGTAAGTTATAATAGTGAAGGAGTGCATGTTGCTGAAATTGTTTTTGCAAATTCCTGCGGGCAAACTAAAGGGGTGGTGCTTAGTAAATTACTTCGTGATAGAGAAGTCATTTAGGACTTGAGAGTTTATTGTCTCTGTTTATATGCCTTGTAGGCTATATCAGATAGAATCCAGCGCTGTCTTTTTATATATGGAATTCCCTTAGGATTTTTATTAATTTCCTTTATCAGGTCTTTATTCTTTAAATCTTGAAGAATTGCTTTTGTGAATTCTTCGTCTCTTGCTGCTTCTTGGGCTATTTCTGATGTGAATTTTGGTTCCGGAGAGGTTGTAAATAGATAGTGGAGTATTTGTTCCGCTATCTTTTCTTTCTTTTTTTCTGATATTTTAGGCATTTTTATAGATGATAGAAAGATTATATAAAGGTTTATAAATTGAACTTCTTACAGATTTTTATGGTGGTTTTCAAGAAATACTGGAAAGATGTAGGGTCTATTCTTAAAGAAAAACTTGGTCCTTTATATGAAAAAAGAGAAAGGCTTAGGGAGATATGTGTGCCTTATAAGATTCAGCGATGCGAAACTCCCTACTATTGCCGTGCTGATATAATTGATAGTGTGAAAGAATTAGCTGGTGTTGAAGAAAGGGTTGGAGATATATTAAATAAATAGGCCATTATATCCTTACTTTTAGATTTATACATAGTTTTATAATGATTTGGTTTTAAGAAAATAGTGTGGGAAAAATAGAATATGCTGCTGCTTATGAAAACCTAGAAATAGAAAAGATATTGTGCCCTGTAGTTAGAGAATGGTTTTTTTCTAAATTTAAAGACTTTTCTTTGACTCAAAAGTACGGTGTAAAAGTAATATATGACAGAAAGAATATTTTAGTTAGTGCCCCCACTGGAGGCACTAAAACTCTAACTGCTTTTTTAAGTATTTTGAATTATCTTGTAAGTTTGAGTTTAAAAAAAGAACTTGAAGATAAGATCTATGCTGTTTATTGCTCTCCTTTAAAGGCACTAAGTAATGACATTTACGTTAATTTATTGGATCCATTGAAGGAGATTGGGGAGTTGGCTGAAAAAAATGGACTGGAAATGCAGGAAATAAGAGTAGGACTAAGGACAGGAGACACTAGTGTTTCTGATAGAGCTAAGATGGCTAGAAAAACCCCTCATATTTTAGTTACAACTCCAGAAAGTTTAGCAATTGTATTGACAACTGAAAAATTTGTGGAAAAATTAAATGCATTAGAATTTATTGTTTTAGATGAAATACATGCCTTGACTAATAAGCGCGGGGCTTATCTGAGCTTGAGTTTGGAAAGATTAAACGATTTAAGTTTGATTGAGCCTGTTAGGATTGGATTAAGTGCTACTATTTCTCCCTTAGAAGAAATAGCTAAATTTTTAGTGGGAAGTGAAAGGGATTGTTTAATAGCAGATGTAAAACTAATGAAAAAAATTGAAATTGATCTGGAGTTTCCTGGGGAAAATATACTTGAGGCTGAAAGTATTGAAAGCCAAAAAAAACTGTATGGGATTTTAGATAAATTAATAGAGGAAAACAGGACTACTCTGGTGTTTACTAACACTCGGGCTGCGACTGAGAGAATAATACACCATCTTCAAACTCAATTTTCTGGAAAATATGTTGGATTGATAGGGGCCCATCATAGTTCTATGTCAAAAAATAAAAGATTTGAAATTGAAGAAAGGCTTAGAAAGGGAGAATTGAAGGCTGTTGTCAGTTCGACGAGTTTGGAATTGGGTATTGATATAGGAAGCATTGATTTGGTTATTCTGCTGAGATCGCCTAAAAGTGTTTCGAGGGCTTTACAAAGAATTGGAAGGGCAGGCCATAAATTACATGATAATCCTCGAGGGAGATTTATTGTTCTAGATAGAGATGATATGGTGGAATGCGGCATCTTGATGAAAGAAATGGTTGAAAAGAAAATTGATTCTGCAGAGATTCCTAAAAATGCTTTAGATGTGTTGGCTCAACAAATATTTGGGATGGCGATTACTAAAATTTGGGATGTTAATGCGATGCTCGACATTATAAGAAAAAGTTACTGTTACAGAGATCTAAGCAAGGACGATTTTTTCTCTGTGATTAGCTATTTGGCTGGAGATTATGCCCTGGAGCATAGAAACGTCTATGCTAAGATATGGTATGATGAAAAAGAGGGAAAAATCAGAAGAAGGGGGAAACTTGCCAGAGTAATCTATATGACTAATGTTGGCACTATACCTAATGAAAGCCATATAAGTGTTGTTATCGGAAGCGGCTCCGGTAGAGGAGAAATAGTTGGTGCAATAGATGAAGGGTTTTTGGAAAGAATGAAGAGGGGCGATATTTTTGTTTTGGGCGGTGCGAAATATCAATTCTTATATTCGAGGGGAATGAAGGCGTTCGTTGCTGCTAATGTTTCTAAAAATCCTACTATTCCGTCTTGGTTCTCTGAAATGCTACCATTGAATTTTGAAGTTGCGTGTGAGATTGGAAGATTTAGAAAACTTATTAAAGAAAGAATGGAGAAAAAGAAAGAATGTATTAATTTTATTACGAATTATATTTATTGCAAGGAGGAAGTTGCTGAAGAAATTTATGATTATTTTGAAGAACAATCTAATTTTAGTGAAATTCCTCATGAAAGAATTATTGTTGTTGAAAAATTTAAAGAAGAGAAAGAATTTTTGCTGTTTCATGCGCTTTATGGAAGAAGGGTTAATGATGCGTTGGCGAGAGCCTATGCTTATGCTGCTGCAAGGTTAAGACATAGAGATGTTGAAATGGGAATTAATGATAATGGGTTCTTTATAGCTGGAGAGAAATTAGATGAAGAAAAGATTATAAAGTGGGTGAAGAGCAAGGACTTGAAAGGCATATTAAAAGAGGCAATTGATAAGACAGATATTTTAAAAAGAAGATTCAGGCATTGTGCTGCTAGAAGTTTGATGATTTTGAGGAATTATAAGGGAAGAGAAAAGAGCGTCGGGAAACAGCAAGTGCATAGTGAATTCTTATATAGTGCTGTTAAGAAAATAAGCAATGAATTTCCTATTTTAAGAGAAGCCAGGCGTGAAGTTTTTGAAGAGTTGATGGATATTGTTAATGCTGAAAGGGTTTTAAGCTGGGTAGAAGATGGAAAAGTTAAAATTAAGGTTGTTACAGTACCTATTGTTTCGCCCTTTGGATTGAATTTAATGATGCAGGGCCGTGCTGACTTGATAAAGATTGAAGATAAAACTAAATTCCTGAAAAGAATGCATGAACTGCACCTGAAAGTTATTGGGGAGAGGAATCAGTAAGATTTTCCTTGTTTTAGGATCTTTTAATATTTATGCCTATCAGTAAGAAAGGGTTTAAAGATTACGTATGGCTATTGGATTGGAGAATAAAAATAATTAAAGGCCTGTTATTGTAAAATAATATGGGAAATATTACTTTGTCTGAGATTGCGAATGAGAGGGGCATATGGGTTGAGGCTGGTGCTACATTACCAAAAACTGAAAGAAAGAGGAGTTTAAAAACTGCTAGAGGGGCTCCTGAAACTTTGGCTGAGATTTATCTTAGCTCAAGCAAGAAAGAAGAATAGATATGAGATTACTTATTGTTTATATTTGTTGTGTCGGATATGCATTATGTACAAAAAAGAGCGAATGATAGATATATGGGGGGTTTTAGATTTATCTCTACAACACCTAGGAATGTAAAAGATGAAATTATCAGAGAGGCTCGATCTAGAGAGGTTCTTTTGAATTTTATGGTTTTGGATAAGAAAATTTATACCGCTACATTAGATGAGGATATTTTATTAGATGTAAAAGGAACATTAGAAAGATTGGAGAAAAAATATTCTTAGATAGAATTAAGTATTTGAGGCTTTTGGAAAATTCATGGGAGAAGTTGAGAATATTGGAATGAAGGAGAAATAATATGAAAAACAGAGAGCACGTCTATTTAATAGAGTATGTTGGGAAATGTTTGTGTATTAATGAAAATGGAAAGAAAATTCTTGCAGTTGGAGATTTGCACTTGGGATATGAAGAGGTTCTAAACGAGGCAGGGATGTTTGTGACCAGGGAGATGTTTAAAGAAATGATTAGATATCTTGATAGGGTTTTTGAAAGCACTGGAAGCGTGGATTATGTTGTTTTGCTTGGAGATGTTAAACATAATTTTGCAAGAATTTTAAGGCAGGAGTGTAGCGATGTATTGAATTTATTTACTTATTTGAAGGAAAAATTGAAGTATGGTGGGGAGATTATTGTTGTTAAAGGAAACCATGACAAGATATTGGGGCCTGTTGTGAAGAGAGGCGAAAATGTTAGGGTTGTTGATTATTATATTGCTGGAGATTATTGTTTTGCTCATGGAGATAGAGAATATAAGGAAATGAATGCTAAAGAAGCGAAATATTGGATATTGGGACATGGACACCCTGCTATAAAATTGAGCGATGGCGTTAAGGTTGAGAAATATAAGTGCTTTTTGACAGGGAGGCATAGAGGAAAAGAAGTTATAATAGTGCCGAGTTTTTTAGAATATAGCGAGGGGAGCGATCCTAGAGAAAATGATTTGGGAATGGCATGGGGGTTTGATTTTGACAAGTTTGGTGTTTTTGTTGTTGGGGAAGAGGATTTGAGAGTCAAAAACTTTGGAAAGCTTGAGAAAATTAAATAAATCTATTGGGGGTTTATTGCTGTGTGTCTTGTTTTCTAATTTGAGGGAATGGGATATGGGATGGAAGATTAAGATCTTCTTCTAAAGAGAGGGCTTTAACAGAACATTTTTTTAATATGAAATTAATTAGGGGAATTCTTACACTGTCCTGTATTTGCTTTTTTTTCCATGATTTTTGAATTTCTTTTGATTCGTCTTTTGTTGAGGAAAGTAAAATATTCCCTTCGAAAGACACCTCCCCGTGCTTTAATTCCTCTTTTTTTTCCTGATCTGAATAATTAACAGAAAATACAAAGGAGATTTTTAATGCGTCTATGTCCTTTAACATGTCAACTTTTTCTTTTTCAACATCTGTAAACTCTATATTTGTGTTTATAGGCCCTTTTTGAAAGTCGATAGACCTTTGGGCTAATATTTTTTTTAAATTAAATCCTATGACTTGCATTTGTGTAGGTGATTTAGATTGTTTTTAAATTTTGTTGTTATATAAATTTTAGAAGATGGTGTGTTGAAGTACCACTTTAAAGTTAATACTTTAGAAAGATTTATATATGGGTTGATTTTTTGCTTTTTATGATTGTTAAAGAGATTTTAAGGGCCTTATTTTATCTGCTATTGTTTATTAATATATTCCTATTGAATGTTCTTGGGCACGAGTTTGGACACTATATGGCTGCGGATTATTATGGGCTTGAACCGAATATTACGCTGGATTTTGGTGCTGTGGGCGATTTGGGGTTTGGATTTGAAAGTGTGCCGATTGCTTCAACCAGTTTTAATAATCCTAATAGCCTTTTTAGTTTGGTTGGCGTCATATTAATGGGCCCTTTTTTCAATTTGGTTTTGGGGTTGATTTTTACATTCAGTTTATTTTATCCTAGACTGCCCAATTTCCTAAAAGAGATTATGATAATAGGATTTGTTACGTCTATATCCTCTTTTTTGATGAATATCGTTCCAATTGGGGGAGCTGATGGGAGTTTGTTATTTAAATTAATTTAAAATGATATCTCGAAAATTTCTTCTGGTTTTTTAGAGAAGTCCGAATATCTAATCCAAGATGGCGCTATTTTGATATATCTTTGATCTAGATTGAAGTGATATCTTTTTGAGCCGGGGTTTTTTTCAATATGGTTTCTTGACAATCGCTCCATTTCTTCGCCTATTAGCTCGTGCGCTTTGCCCTCGTATTGTACTGTGGTTTTTTCATTCTCGTCCCATCCAATCACTAACGAAACTTTGTTGTTATTCTCTATATTTCTATATTTTCTTGATGTTGAGAAAGTTCCAAGGATTATTTCTAGGTTTGGTGTTTGAGAAAATGCCACAACAGCGCTTTCAGGCATATTGAATTTATTTATTGTAGAAATGACTGCTAGATATTGTGAAGCAATGAAGTTTAATATCTTCTCTTTTTCTTCCATTTAAAATATTATCTTTTATAGTAAATCTTCTTCACTAACAACTATAAAATCGCCTATTGCTATAATGGTATTGTAGGGCACCATTACTTCTTTTGTTGAAGAAATTTCTAAATTAAGATTTCTTGTATATGGGGTGGGTTCTTTAAGAATAAGCTGAATTAGTTCGCCTGTTCTAGTTTCAAAAGTTACGTCTTTGACCATGCCAAGACGTTTCCCTTCTTTTGTGACCACTAATTTACCAAGGACGCCCTTTAATGGCTTTTTTTCGATAGGCATAGTGTGGAGAAACGCAGGCGATATATAAATTTTTCCATATTTGGAGATAGATATTACATATAATGAATTTTATGCCCTGCTTTTTGGAAACATGGGGTGTGTCCCCTTGGTTTCGTTTGGAGAAGTGGAATAAAAGAAGAAGATTTAAATATAGATATTATAGGTTTTTATTAATTTAAATTTTATTTATAAATATTTATATTATATGATATATACTATATTATATGTATGTTATAATGTATAGATATATTCGTTTTAATATGATCACATTAGAGACTAAATGTTTAGGTTTGTAATTTCCATAGGAAGTGATGGTGTAGGTGTTTTTTATCTAAAAAATTTGATTTCCTTCGCGGGAAAGTGGTTCTTTAATGGAAATAGGGGTTAGATTGTAGTTAAATTTATATAGATTATAAAGTAAACTTAATTATAATAATGGAGAGGTTGAATGGATAGAATAGATAAAATATTTGAGAATTTTAGCAATAATGGTTTGTTTCGTAATAAAACAGTTTTACAATCTAATTATTCTCCTGAAGATATTCCACATAGAGAAGAGCAGATTGAGGCTATTGCTTCTATATTGGCCCCTTCTTTGAGAGGAGAACGTGCGAGTAATTTATTTGTTTTTGGAAAGACAGGTAGCGGAAAGACGCTGAGTGTACAATATGTTGGATATAAAATACAAAAAAAGATGAAGAAAACGGGCCAGAATAATTTAAAGATATTATATGTCAATTGTAAATTAAAAAAAGTCGCAGACACTGAATATAGAATCATTGCTGAATTGATTAATACTTTGGGAGACAGGGTGCCTCCGACAGGATTACCAACAGACGCAGTTTATTCTAAGTTTATTGATATTATCGATAGTAGGAAACAAGTGATAGTTTTAGTATTGGACGAGATTGATCAGGCAGTTAAGAAAATAAGTGATAATTTTATTTATACTTTGACTAGATTGAATTCTGAATTGAAAAATGCACAAATTAGCCTAATTGGGATTAGTAATAGTTTAACGTTTATGGAAAATTTAGATCCTAGAGTAAGAAGCAGCCTAGGCGAGGAGGAACTTGTTTTTCCTCCTTATAATGCATTACAATTACAGGACATCTTAAAAGAGAGGGCATCGAGAGCCTTTAAAGAAGGAGCTGTAGAAGATGGGGTAATCGCCAAATGTGCTGCTTATGCGGCCAGAGAGCACGGAGACGCAAGAAGAGCACTAGATTTATTAAGAGTTGCAGGAGAACTTACCGAGAGAGAAGGAGAAAAAAAAATAAGCTTAAAGCATATTGATCTCGCCAACCAGAAAATTGAAAGAGACAAGATGCTTGATATTATAGAATCTGAGCCCACACAATTTCGGTTAGTACTTTATTCTATTATAACTTTAACTGAGAATAGAGAAAAAAAGAAGCGGAGCGAGGGAAAAAGCAAATTCGGAGCCGATACTGTTGATGACAGAATATTTACAGGAGAGGTTTACAATGCTTATCAAGAGATATGCGAGAAAACAAAAAACGAGGTTTTAACACAGCGGAGAGTGGGAGATATTCTAGCTGAATTCGATATGCTTGGAATTATTAATGCTCGTGTGCTGAGCAAGGGGAGACACGGACGAACTAGAGAGATTAAATTAGGACTTGCTTCAGGTATAAAAGGAAAGGCGAAAGAAATCTTAGAGAAGGGGCTGAATTTATGAAGATTTTCCATTTGTTTTGATTAGTTTGTTTTTAATATTTAAGATAGGAATTAATTTAATTTTTAATTTGATTTAAGCATGTGGGCCATGATTTTGTTCTATATAAGTAACAAGATTATGTTGCTATTTTTAGCGAGTTACTTAGTTTTTTATAGTAGAAGGATATTATTTTTTGATGAAAGAAGAGATTTTGGGGTTGATTAGAGAAAGAGGACTTTTACTGGAAAAAAAGATTATAGATTTATTAGAAGATTTTCCAGACGCAGGGTTTGCTAGAGATTTTCTAGTTGAAATTGAAAAGGTTTCTGGAGAAAAAATTATTACTCTAGGTTTGCTAAATAGAAATGTAGAATTTGTTAATAGCGTTGTTAAAAAATTTGAGGGGGAAAAAAAGAGCATGATAGAAAATACTTTCGTTAGATTAGGAATAAGTTTAGAAATTAGGAAGAATAGCGAAATTGTTGAAAAAATAGAGGATCCAGAAACAGGGGAACAAAAATATAAGATCTTCTATGTAGATACTAAGCCAGAAAAAAAGATCGAAGTCAAAGACTTTACGAATAATTTTAAGGCCAGGTACACAAGCCTTCAGAGAATACTTATGACGAGGCCGGAATTACAGAGCAATTTAATCAGCATCAATAAGATTTCAGGGGATAGACAGAGCCTAAGCATTATTGGTATTGTAAGCGAGAAAAGAATTACAAAAAATAAGAATATGATTATTAAATTCGAAGATCTTACTGGAGAAGTCGTGGGGCTGGTAAAGGTAGACAACAGCGAACTTTTTTTTAAGGCGAGTGAATTGCAGCTAGATGACGTTGTCGGTGCACGTGCTTCTGGAAATAGAGATATGTTATTTGTACATGAAATATTTTTTCCAGATTCTTTTATATTTGAGAAGCCAAGGTTTGAAGAGGATGTTTGCGCGGGGTTTTTATCAGATATTCACTGCGGCAGCGATAGACACTTAGACAAATGCTTTGAAAAATTTTTGGAATGGATTAACAGCGATGACGAAACAGCTAAAAAATTAAAGTATATATTTATTGTTGGCGATAATGTTGATGGAGTAGGAATTTTTCCAGGGCAGGAAAACTTTTTAAAATTAAAGAACATGAAAGAACAATATTTACTATTAGCCCACTATATAAAGAGAATACCGAAAAGCATAACTATATTTATGTGTCCAGGGCAGCATGATGCTGTCAGAGTTGCTGAGCCCCAACCCATTATAGGAAGACAATATGCTGAAGAGTTGTATAATCTTGAAAATTTATTTTTGGTAACTAATCCTTGTTTAATCAAACTTTTAGAGAAAAAGGACGGAACAGAAAAAGAGTTTAAAGTTCTGATGTATCATGGGGCTAGTATTCATAGCTTTATTAATAATATAAAAGAATTGAGAGATATGAAAGCCCATAGGTGTCCTGCGAAGGCAGTAAGACATATGCTTAAGAGAAGACATCTGGCACCCAGTCATGGAGACGTTGTTTATATTCCCAATGCGGATTCTGATCCGCTTGTTATTCATGAAGTGCCCAATATATTATGCACAGGAGAGGTTCATAGACTCGATGTAGAGAATTACAACGGCGCCTTGATTATTACAGGAAGCTGCTGGCAGGCACAAACGCCATTTGAAGAGAAGGTAGGAAACATACCCGATCCTGCAAAGTTCCCAGTTTATAACTTAAAAACTGGCGAGTTGAAAATATTTGATTTTGGAGTTGAAGAGGAAATTGATGAGGAGCATTGAAAATGAGGAGAAAAAGAACCAGACAACAGAGAATTAAATCTTTGCAGGACCATTATAATAGACATAGAGATTGGGTTTTAGGAGATCCAACCAAAGAAAACTATCAAGACAATAGGCATTTAGAATTTATTAAAAATTCAACCATTGTAGATATTTTAGAAAGGAATGGTTTTGTTATGGAAGAAATAGCAGATTTACATTCTTTTCATTTATTAGATTATCCTGCTCCCGACTTATGTGCAGATAGAGTAGATTATACTTTAAGAGAAATTGCCTCGGAAGGATATTTAAGAGAAGCCAACGAGATTTTAAGAGGCCCGATAGTTCATCGGGACAGGATTATTTTCAATAATAAAGACTCTGCTTTTATTTTTTCCAGTAATTATGCCCGACTTAATAGAGAACATTGGGCTGGAAACGAAGCAAAAGCCCGTTATCATATCCTTGCGGAAATTTTAAAGACAGCATTAACTGAAAAAATAATATCTGTGCAAGACATTGAGGAGAAGAACGACTATGAAATTCTGAAATTATTGGAAATTTCTTCAAATAATAAGATTGTTTCTGGACTTGGTTTTTTAAGAGGGAGATTTAGAATTATTAAAGATTCCGGAGAGGGGGCTTTTTATCTAAGAAAAAAATTTAGATATGTTGATCCTTTGATCTTTAACGGGAAAGAAACTTTCAGATTGAGCGAGGTTAATAAGGTTTATGGAGCAATATTAGAAAAAGACAGAAAAAATAGCCTAAAGGAAGATAAAATAAGAATATCAGGAATAGAAGTATGAATACACAAGAATATTTTAAAGATATAAAGAAAAGAGTTGATGTTGAGTTTGAGGCGGCTGGAAGAGCAAGAGCAGCCGGAATAGATCCTGTTACCAAAATTGAAATTCCTATTGCTACTACTCTGGCTGAGAAAGCAGTTGGATTGATAAACGTTATTTATCCGCAGCTAGATAAAAAAGTTATTGATAGGATTGCTGAATTGGAGAAGGAATATGGGGTGCTTGATAGTGCAGTTGCTTTTAAAATTGCTGAGGAAATTGCCAAAGAGAAATTTTGCAAGTTTGAAAGTTTATTGCAAGGAATTGATGCAGGAATAAGAGTAGGGTTTGCTTATATTACATTGGGAGTTGTTAGTTCGCCAATTGAAGGATTTACCGAATTAAAATTGGGCAAAACAAGAAAAGGAGAGGATTATTTCATTGCTTATTTTTCAGGACCGATTAGAAGTGCCGGAACAACTGCTTCATGTATGGTGCTGATGTTAATAGATTATTTAAGGGAGAGTTTTGGATTTGCAAAGTATGACCCTGATGAAAATGAAATAAAAAGATATATAACTGAAAATTATGATTATCATGAAAGAGTTAATAATTTGCAGTATTTGCCTACAGAAGAAGAAATTGAATTTCTGGCTCGAAATCTGCCTATACAAATAGATGGAGAAAAAACTGCAGATAGAGAAGTTTCCAATTATAAAGATTTGCCCAGAATACATACAAGTTTTATTAGAGGAGGAATGTGCTTAATTTTTTCGGAGGGATTGGCGCAGAAAGCTCAAAAAGGATTAAGATTATGGAGAGGCATCCAAGAAAAAGGGATTAATGTTTCAGGATGGGAATTTTTGGAGGAGTATGTAAAGGAATTTAAGCAAGCGAAAAAGGAAGGGGGAGAAAAAGAGGGCAAGCCTACATATATTAAAGACTTAGTTGCAGGAAGGCCTGTTTTTAGCCATCCTTCTAGATCAGGAGGATTTAGATTTAGATACGGGAGAAGCAGAACAAGCGGGTTTTCAGCTGTCTCGGTGCATCCTGCGACGATGGCTATATCTGGAGGGTTTATGTCCGCTGGGACTCAATTGAAAGTGGAAAAACCAACCAAAGGATGTGTAATAAGTGCATGTGACGAGGTTGATGGACCAATTGTGAAATTAAGAGATGGCAGTGTTATAAGAGTGAATGATGCAACAGAGGCGAAGAAAGTTTACCCTAATGTAGAAGAAATTGTCTATCTAGGAGACATACTCTTTTCTTTTGGAGATATTGCTAATAGAAATTATGAATTGTTGAGACCTGGCTATTGCGAGGAATGGTGGGAATTAGAGCTAAGAAAAGCAGAAGGCAGCAAGAGAGAGAAATTTGATAAATTTAATGTTGGGTTTGAAGAGGCAGTTGAATTGTCAAAAAAATATAAGATTCCTTTATATCCCAGATACATTTATTATTGGAGGGAAATCGTATATTCTGAATTTTTGGGATTGGTTGATTGGATCGCACATGGAGATATTAGAGACGGAAAATTAATTTTGCCTTACACGAAGGATGACAGAGAGAGGTTTTCTATAGGGAAGAGAGCATTAGAGTTAATCGGATGCGAGCATAAAGTCGTGATAGAAAATATAGTTATGAAAGATGTTGAAAGCAAAGTATTATTGTTTAATTTAGGAATTGATTTGAATAATTTTAAAGTGCATATTGAAACAGCCAGCAAGAAAATTAAACAAATTGGAGAAGGAAACATATTAGATGTCATTAATAAACTTTGTTCTGCTGAGATTAAGGACAAAAGCGGAACATTTATTGGAGCAAGAATGGGAAGGCCTGAAAAATCAAAATTAAGAAAATTGGCTGGAAGTCCGCACGCTTTGTTTCCTGTTGGAGAGGAAGGGGGAAGACTTAGGAGCGTACAATCTGCGGTAGAAATTGGAAGCGTGAGAGCAGAATTTCCTAATTATTTCTGCAGCAATTGCAAAAAGGAAAGCGTCTATGGCAAATGTTCTGAATGCGGCGAGTTCTGTAAAAAAATTGAAAGCGAAGGCAGAGAATTCAGCGAGAGAAAAATAGATATAAGATATTATTTTGATAAGGCAAAAAGAACACTCGGATTGAGAGAGGAAGAGATACCTATTGTTAAAGGAGTGAGGGGAACAAGCAATAAAGACCATAGTTGTGAAAATTTAGGAAAAGGATTGTTAAGAGCTAAGTACGGATTAAACGTAAATAAGGACGGAACAATTAGATACGATATGACTGAGATGGTTATTACTCATTTTAAAGCAAGTGAAATAGGAACAAGTATAGAAAAACTGACAGGGTTAGGATATGAGAAAGATATATATGGCAATACCCTTACTAGCGCTGATCAAATTTTATGCCTGTTTCCACACGATATAATTCTTCCTGCATGCCCTGAAAGTTTGGATGAAAGAGCAGACGATGTTGTTTTTAAGATAGCAAGTTTTATAGATGATGAACTGGAGAAATTATATAAGGTGAATAGGCATTACAATGCAAAAAAGAAAGAGGACTTATTAGGGGCTTTGGCAGTATGCATTGCCCCCCATATCTGCACTGCTACAATTGGGAGGATTATAGGATTTTCTAAAACACAAGGATTTTTTGCAAGCCCATATATGCATGCAGCCATGCGGAGAGATGCAGATGGCGATGAATGTGCAACTATCTTGCTTATGGATTTATTATTAAATTTCTCTAGAAATTTTCTGCCAGCACATAGGGGAGGGACACAGGACGCGCCTCTTGTTTTGAACACCACTATCAGAGCAGGCGATGTTGATGATCAAATTTTGGATTTTGAACTTGGAGACTATCCATTGGAATTGTATGAGATGGCTGAACAGAAAAAACACTCTTCAGAATGCGGGTCTATTGAAACAGTCAAGACAAGATTAAAAAAAGGCGAGGATGTTTTTAATAATATTAATTTTACGCACGATTGCCAGGATATTAATTCTGGAATTGTTAATTCGTCTTATAAGATTCTGCCAACTATGGGCGAAAAAGTGGATAAGCAAATGGAATTGTGCAGTAAAATTAGAGCTGTTGATTTAATGGATGTCGCTAGGCTGACAATTGAGAGGCATTTTATCAGGGATATTCGAGGGAACTTGAGAAAATTTTCTATGCAGGTTTTTAGATGCTCTCAATGCAATTCGAAATACAGGAGGCCGCCACTTGCAGGAAAATGCGGAAAATGCGGAGGGAGACTGATTTTTACGATTAGCGAAGGGAGTATTTTAAAGTATATGCAGAAAGCGCTAGAATTGGCTAGAGAATACAAGGTAAGCGATTATTTATTGGAGAGTTTGGAATTGACTGAAATGTATATTCAAAGTATCTTTGGGAGAGAGAAGGAAAAACAAGAGGCGCTGGGGAAGTGGTTTTGAAAAGCATAGATTAAACATTTTATTTTTCTACTTCGTTTAAAATAACCATTGTCCGGGTTTTTTCAATTCCTTTAATATTTCTTAATTTAACTGTTATAAATTTATTTAGTTCTTCGATATTTACTACTCTTATTTTTAATATGATGTCGGTGCCTCCAGTTACCATTGCAGCGCTTTCTACTTCCTTTTCTTTTAGAATTTTTTTTGATAGAGTATCTTGACTTATTTCATTTTCATTTAACTTATCATAATCTACAGTTATAAGAACATAGGCGGCCAAAGCCAGCCCTATTTTTTTATAGTCCATTTGTAATGTGTATCTTTTGATTATGCCCTTTTCTTCCATGTTTTTCATTCTATGATAGACTGTAGTAATAGGAATTCTTGTCTCTTTTGCGATCTTTTGTACGCTCCACCTTCCATTTTTTTGCAAGCATGTTATTATTTTTCTATCTTTCTCGTCCATAAATGAAATAAATAATTCATTTATTTATAAATCTTCCTATTTTCTTGAATATTTATTCCTATTTTTGATGAAAAAGTTTATTAAGAATGGCCTCCTTGAAGAAATATGGTTTATTTAGAAGTTAAGGTTTTGGGATCTGGAGAAAGACCTAGAAGAGGAGTTTCTGTTAGGTTGGACTTTACAGGAGAATGGATAGGGTTGGGCGATAAGCCATGGGGATTCAGCAAAGAAAAATATACTGATTCTGATGGTTGTGCGAGTTTTGATTTTGATAGCGAGTATGATGAGGCGCCTTTCGATTTATATGTCGATCATAAAAGAGAAAGAGAGTATAATTTAGGTAGAGATAATTATATTGAAGTTAATTTATATGGGGATTCTGATGATGAGGAAGATGATTAAGATTTCAAAGGTAGAAAGGAGGAAAAAATAAAATGGGGGGAACAGAAGAAGATGATAGGAAATCGCTCCATGAAGGCTATATTTTTAGAGGTATTCCTTTAGATGAACAAAAACGGTTACAGAAGATGCCTGAGTGGGAGAGGGATGATGCTATACGAAGGATGGTAGATGAAGATCTTAGGAGACGGGATGGGGTGCGGCAAAAGGAGGCAAGTGATAAAAAGAAATACGAAGATAAAGAGAAACTAGAGGATTGTTTTATTGCGAGTGTTGTTTACGGAAATAGAGATGTTTATGAAGTGAATGTTTTGAGAGAATATAGAGATAATGTTTTAATGCAGAGTCAAGAAGGGAGGAAGTTTGTTGAATTGTATTGTGGCGGGTTGGGAGAGATACTTGCTGGTTTTTTTAGGAACAAAGGGAAATTTTTAATTCCAATTATAAGAAAGGGATTGGATTTTGCTGTTGAAGATTATAAACAAAGAGAGATATAAAATTTTTTGTTTTTTGAAGTTTATTTTTAGGATGCTACAAAACAATTTTAATATTTTCCTTATTCACCTTTTTATCCAGAGTGTGCAGGGTTATAGCATTTGATACCACCTGAATAAACTATTAAGCATTTTATCGCATATTATTGTTCATTCTTATCTATTTATTGTTGATGAACTAAATTATCATGTTATTTGTTGATTACTAGATTTCATGCTAATTATGTGCAAACAACCGGCAACGTTTCTGTTGAACCTGCACACCCCTTTATCCAGAGGGAAATGCTTAAATAGTGTTATAACAATGTTATAACATGAGAAA
>CAYXLD010000013.1:0-21796 GCA_964465795.1 Candidatus Woesearchaeota archaeon | reverse complement strand
ATTCCTTCTGTGCCAGTCCATCTCCTCCCATATCTCTTTTTCTTTGCCCACTTTTCATAGCCAAGTTTCTGATATTTTTTCACTTCCATATTCCTCTTCCAAGAGCCTTGTTCATCTTGAATTGCATTCTCTCGGATTTTTATCTTCGGCTCAATAAGATAAAAATCACATAAGTCGAAGAGGCTGTTTGTATCAAAAGAGCCGTCGCCAAAAAACTCTTTGATATGATGCCCTTCCTTGTACAGCTCATCTAAATGCTTCTCTGCAACTTTCGGCTCAGAATCTCCTTCACCTTCGAGAGCAACTTCAATTTTCAAAATATCTTTATCATAGGGATCTGCACTTACAACCACTTTGATATACTTTTTTCTTTTTCCATCGCCGTATTTTTCCTGGAAATATTCGCACCCCATATTCATTTTGATTCCAGAACTATCTGTTGCAACAGAGACCTCTTCTTTTTTTGGTGTGGGCAGCTTTGTCTCCATGCTGTTTACTCGACGGCAAATTGTCGAGTAATCGTTGCTTTCAGGCAACTGAGAAAATTTTACAACCATTCTTGTTATTCCTTCAGTTACCCGATAGCTGTGAAACTGTGTCCAAACCGCCTGAATTTTTATTAATGATTCTGGAAATTGGTAGGGAGCTCCTCTTTTTCCCCGATTCATTTCAGCAAGTTCTTTATGCCAATTTTGAACCCACTCAAAATCAAGGAGATATTCTCCTCGTTTACAATAGGCCTCATTGGTTTTTTGCCAATTCCTGATGTACACAACCTCTTTTCCCCATCGTTTTTGTTTTGTCATTATAATCACCTCCTTTAATGTGAGGACCGAAAGGTTTATATAGTTGTCTATAGTTGTCTTATTATGAGGATAATAAAGTTAAATAAAGGAAAGCTTGTTTTAAAAGACGAGGAAGTAGAAGGATTTTTAGAAAGAGTTGTTACTCCTGTTGGAACATCTGCTAAAGCAGACGTTCCTAGAAGATATCTTGGAAAAAGAGTTTATGTGATTGTGACCAAGAAAAAAGGATAATTCTCTATTTATTTATGCAACACTGCAGATAATATTAAAGGTTGTTATTTCTCTCTATCCAGCCAAACTCTTCAATAAGTATCCTACGATAAAAGCAATGACAGCTGCAATCCCCCCTATAACTAAAGTTTCAAGGGCTGATTTAAAGCCGCCCTTTTCAACAATCTTCCCCTTAACATAGCCTACTGCAATAAAAGCAAGCCCAGTTAAAATTGAAGAATAGATGAATTTGTTTTTATCAATAAAAGGAACAAATAATGCCAGAACATAAGAAAAAAGCGGGATAAAGCCAACCATGGTAAATGCTAAAAAAGTAGCGAAAGCACTCCTTTTTGCCCCTTTATTGTGCCTATGTTTATTCTTATTCTTCAAATCCAGCTCTCTTTCTGACTTTGCAGACAAATAATTTGAAATAGCCATAGAGAATCCATCTGCAAATAAATTAGCAAATCCTAAAATTAGAATAATGCCTATGTTGAATGATGCGCCCAATGATCCTGCTACAATAGCGAATGTTGTGACGATGCCGTCAATAGCGCCATATATAAATTCAGGCAAATATTTCTCCCGCCTCTTTTTCATCTATAAAATTAATTAAAACAGATTAATAAATTATTGCCTAAATGTTTTTATACTCTTTTTTATAGAATGAACAATGAATGAAATTGAGAAATATGTCAGAGAAAGGCAGGAAAGAATAAATAAGATTAGAAAAATAGAACTGGTTGATCCTGAAGCTCTAAATGAGGCAGATTCAATCTTATCATCTGCATTTGAAGGATTGGCAAGTAAATCAAATATGCCAATAAGGAAAATTGATAGAGATAATTCTTTAGAGAATTATCTTAATGAACAATTTAGCAATATTAAGCTTCAGTATAGGATTAGAGCAAGGCATCGGCTCGAAGAGTTGTCAGGCATAAAAAGGCAGACAATGAGAAACATCTCAAAGGAGAACATGGACTCTTTAATTGATATATCTGGCAAAACAAGCATAATTTATAACACATTATCTAAAGGAGAAATAGCAATTTTAGAATTCATTCACTCATTTGATAATTATAGGTTAGCTGCTCAATATGGAGAAATCGAAGGAGAAGATAGATTAGAAGAAGCAAAAATAAGATATAATTCATTAAAGGCTATTGGAACAGAAAAAGTGAAGAAAGCCCTTCTAAGGCTGATTCAAGAAAATATCCTTAATCAATCTGATAAAAAATCATTGTATGATATGCTGAAAGAAATAAGAGAAATCTCCAGAGATCAAAGAGAAATAGATAATAGAGCAAATATTAATGTGGCGTTGGAAATATTAGGCATAGAAGATAGAAAGGTAAAGGAAAAGATAATTGATAATTGCAATTATAAAGACTTAGAGGATAGAATCTGTAGCTTAGAAGCAGTAATTTCATCAGAAGCCAGTTATTCTATATTAAGAGAAAATCCTAATCTGCTATTGGAAAGCAAAGAGTGCTTTTATAAGTTTATTGATAATATTGCAAAAATTTCACAAAAAAGTTCAAAGATAGATTTGGAGCAAAACATTAAAGCTAGCCCAAACTTATATTGCACGATTGATGCAGCTGAACTATTATCAGATGAAGAAACTAGGAAAAAATCAGATAATTTGTATAATAAAGAAATGGCAACGGCAATTATTGAAATTTTAAAAAGAAAGGGCCACATAGGGGAGAATTATACAAGAATCGAACATCTAAGAAGAGATGTTAATGGAAAAATCGAAAACAAAGTAGAAATGGATAATTTTTATAAAAATTTAAAAGCTCTAATTGACGCGGGGGCTCTTATTGCCCATAGAAAAAAAAGCAAAACAGATTTTCCAGTTAGCTTAAACCCGCATTATAGCGAGGTAAATGACTTACACCTTAAAGAAGCTTTGAAAAATTCTATAGGTATAAATGGACGCAGTTGATTATTTTATTCTGTCTAAAGAAGAAAGTATATAATATTTATATTTTTCATTGAGTGCAGAATGTCCAAAATCAGTCTTACTCAATAATACAAGGTCATTAGGTTTAGAGCCGTATCTATTTAATTTTTTAATTAAATTTTCTAAGCTATGAATTTCAACTCCCCCCCTAATATCAATATCGAGTGAAAATTTTCTTTTTATATCTAAGCCGTCCTCATTGATTTTTGTTTTATAATCTACTGTTTCAGGGAGCATCATAATAAATATTTTCGGCCTTACTAAAGCTTTAATGACTTCATAATATTGGTTTTCTGTCAGCTGTTTTTTTGATCCCTCTTCTCCAAGGTCATTTTTTATCTGATCTGAAGAGATTCTAAATTTTTTCAGCCTTTCAGCCATATTTTCTATGCTAAAAGAGCAGGAATATAGCTGATTTTTTTCTTCTTCAGGCTCAAAGCAATAAATCTGCCCAAATCTTTCGTTATGATATTCTCTCCAAACTACTACTCTTCCAGTAACACAAATATGTCTTGGAATTTTCATGGAATTATTATAAGGAGGTTATTTAAAAATCTTTATAAGCTCATTTTAAAGTATGGTACTCTCTGACATTTTTTCTAAAGGGGGAATAATACAAACCTATAACGAAAAAAATAATGCCAATTCCTATTGAAAAACTTCCTATATAGATCACACTTTGATTTTGAGACAATTTAACTAAAGCGAAACCAAAAAGCAAGGCGGCAAATGCAGTTCTAAAATAAGCGAGCATGGTTCTTTCATAAGCTAAAAATGTTCTTTCTTGGGCTAAATTATTGTTTACATTATGTGAATTCATATTATTAAAAATTAAGTCTACCTTAAAAACCTTATTATCGTATAAAATTTAGATAATATTTATTAACTCTTAAATATTGGCATGGAGATGGCAATCAAATCAGAATATAATAAAGAAAGAAAGGCACTGATTTACTTTAATTCTAAAAATGTTCCAATAGAAGGAATTATAGAAGATGTTGCAAAAATATATTTGCATGATTTCATAAAAGTCGGCGAAGAAAACGCTGGAATGCCAAGTTTTCTCGAAAAAATTATAATGAAAACAATGGAAAAGATAACATATCATATACCCAAATCAAGTTTAAACAATAATAAAAACAGAGAGCATTGCTCGATGATTACAAGGCTAGTTCTTAAATGTATGGCTTATGGAAAAGGCAATGGAATAATGGGGGTCTATGAAACAATGGCTTTAGACAGAGATATTTTAAGATTAGAACAAAAATATAGACCATGCTAATTGTCAAAGATTTATAATAGTCGGCTTATATATAGGAATATGAATGGAAAAAATGAATATAAAACGCAGAGAGATGCTTTATTATATTTTGATAAAAGAGAGATTGATATAGTGTCTTTTATTGAGGATACTGCAAAAAAATATAGGAAAGAATTACGCAAGATCAATAATGAATATGAAATGAAAAATTTTGCAGAAAGAATGGGCAGTGATACTTTAAATGATTTGTTTGAATATATCCCTGAAGGCGAACTTAAAATAGATGATAAGCTGAAATTTTGTGCAATTTCAGGTTTGGTATTCAAATGCATGATATATGGAGAGGGAAGTAAAATTATGGGAGTTTACGAAGTAATGCAGTTGGAAAGAGATATGATTGAAAAATTGACTTATGAAAGATAGAGGATTATTTATTTGAAGATTGGACTTGCAGAAAATATTAATAGATTAATTCTAATTGTACTTTTTATTATTTTAGCTTAAAGACCTGACGCTAACTTTACAGCTCAAGAGAAACATAGTTTTAAATACCTTAAAATTTATCATTTTTTATGGATAACAAACCTAATGAGAAAAAGCCTAAAAACCTGAGCAGTTATATCCATTCTTCACATACTAATGGAAAATCTCCAGTAGTGCCGCAAGCTCCAGCTCCGGAAGATTTCGAAAAAATAAAAGAGAAACTGGAGATTTTCAAAAAAGCAGTATTGAAAAAATTCTCCTTTACTAAAACTCTTGGAATTCTCCCTGCAAAGGCCTATCCAATATTTGAAGAGGAAGAGATACCGCAGGAAATGCAAGAAGAAATAAAGAAAACAAAGCCATTGCATTTAATTATGATTATTCCTGAAGAAGAATATAAAAATATTGCAAAAATCAAGCCAGAAGTTATTTCTTTAGCCAAGGAGTCAGGAGAAAAATTATGGGTTCATATAAAAACTGAAGTAGATTTATGGAATTATGGCTTAGATTCTAAATTTTCATTTATAGATGCTATTTCAGCTTCAATTCCGTTGCACGATTCTGGATTTTTAGGCGCATTGAGAGTAGCAAATATTCATAAATCTTTGGTGTTAAATAGATTCGAAAGATATATTGCAAGTTATGTAATTGCTGGCAGTCTAGTCAGGGGAACAGCAGATGAAACTTCAGACGTTGATGTTTTCATAGTTATTGATGATACTGATGTTAAAAGAATGTCAAGGATAGAGTTATTAGAAAGATTAAGGAGCATTATTTTTGATTATATAAGAGAAGCCTCTGCTTTGGCTGGTGTTAAAAACATACTTAACGTCCAGGTATATCTGTTAACTGATTTCTGGCAGAGTGTTAAAGATGCTCAGCCAATAATGTTTACTTTTATCAGAGATGGCATACCGCTATACGACAGAGGCACATTCCTTCCATGGAAGCGCCTTCTTTTAATGGGAAGAATAAAACCTTCTCCAGAAGCAATTGATCAGTATATGAAAGAAGGGGAAAGAACAGACGAATTTGTTAAAAGAAGATTAATTGATACTATGGTGGATATATATTTCGGCGTAGTTACGCCGACGCAGGCAATAATGATGCTTGCCGGCAGGGCTCCTCCTGTTCCCAAGACAATTGTTCAGGAAGTTAAAGAAGCACTAGTTGAAAAAGAAAAAGTCATGTCTGAAAAAGAACTTAAGACTTTGGAAAAAGCTGTAAAATATTACAAAGATTATGAGCACGGAAAATTAAAGGAGATAACAGGGAAAGAAATTGATGAATTAAAAAAAGAGTCTGAAGAATACTTAAAGAGCATGAAAACTATTCGTGAAAAATTAGAAATTAAAATGCAGGAGCATCTAGTGGAAAATCTCCATAATGAAATGGAAAAAATGCTTAAGCATATTTTTGGGAATAAAACGCAAAAAGACCTTATCAGCTCATTAGAAACAGAACTTGTGAAAAAAGGAAAACTTCGTCCAAGAATGCTGGAAATAGCCCACGATATATTAAAAATTAAAGTCAAGGTAAAGAGCAAGAAATTGACTCAGACAGAAATGCAAAGAATCTCCAGGGATGCAAACGACTTAATTAATTCTCTTGTTGAATATGTTCAAAGGAGGGAACTGGTATCTGCTCAAAAAGGCGTTATCCAAATTTTATCCTCTGGAAAAAAAGGAGAGTTGGTAATAACAGACCTTGGAAGCTTTTTTGTTTCAGAATCCGGAATTAAAAAAATAGAAAATAAGTCTTTAATTGATGCAGATAAAAAGCAGCTGGAAGAAGCAGTCACAAAAACAAGCGACAGGCTGCAGATTAAGCTTACATCAGAAATTCTCCAAGTTTTAAAGAAAGAGCTTGGGGATTTTGAAATTATTTTATAATTATTTAATTCATTAAAGAATTTTTTTTCAATAGGACAAAAATATCTTTTTCAGATCATGATCCAAGGATAAAAGAATGCTTAAAAGAAATCTTAGGACTGCGAAAAGCTATAATCAGTTTTATCTGTTGCGCTCTATATCAAAAATTTAATAGATTTTTGCATATAATTTAATTTTTTCTTTTTCATCTCTATTTTCAAGTTTTGTTCTAAGCTGGCTCCATTCTTCTTTTCCAAGAAGGTTTAGCATAAATTCTTCAGGTTTTTCTTGAGCTTTAATCAATAAATGCTCTAATTGAGAATAAAATGCTGTACTTCCCTCTTTATTTTCTTTAACTTTGTTTGTCATAATTTCAACAATTGTTTTGTTTTCGGAATAAGAAATTGCAAGTTCAGATAGACAATCAATGAGCATGAACCTCTGTTTATAATTGTATTTCAAATATATTTTTTGCAGGCCTTCAATTACTGCAGAATCCTCATGCCCGTCGGACCTATAATCCCTATCGTTTATCATCTTTTCAGCAATATTTTGCGTCTTTTAAAATTAATTATTATCGAGTATATTGGAAATCGGTCATAAGTTTTAAAAACCCTCAAAATCTAGATGAATCATGCAAGGAATAGTGGTTCAATTCAGGCGCGGGAGACATACTATCCATGAAAGGCATTTTCTTCTGGATGTAGGCTTGTCAAGCAGAGAAGAAGCCAGAAAAATGACAGGGAAAGAAGTAGTTTGGAAAAGCCCTGCTGGAAAAGAAATAAAAGGCAAGATTTCAGATGCACATGGAAATAAAGGATTAGTCAGAGCTATTTTTGAGAAAGGATTGCCTGGACAGGCAATAACTAATGATATAGAAGTTTTAGAAGCAATATCCAAGACTGAAACTAAAGAACATAAGAAAAATAAAGAGCTTAAAAAGTAAAATGATAAGAGAAGGAATAAGTTCAGAAAGAAAGAATAATCTGCCTATTAGCCATATGGAATTCGATCTCGTTGATGACTTAAAAAACTTAGGAAACCCAAGAAGATGTTCATTTAAAGATTTATCGACTGTTAAATTTTATGATCTATTAATAAAAAGCTATGCTGAGGAAATGGAAGAAGAATATAAATATGAATTGTCTTATGAAAGGCTAGAAACCAAAATTATAGATTATTTAGAAGACCCGTTGAACAGGCAAATAAGTCTTTTTGTTTCTGAATCTGAGATGAGGGGCAGTGATTAATATGGCACTAAGAAAAGCATCAGCATATTCAAAGAAAAGAGCCCGCCCTTTTACTAGGCGCTCGAGATCCAAACAAAAAGCCTATATAAAAACAGTTCCAGGAATTAAAATTGCAAAGTTTGAGATGGGCAATGCAAAAGCATTCAGAGAAGGAAAGCATAATTACATAGTCAGACTTATTGCTGATGAAAGAGTTCAGGTGCGGGATAACTCTTTAGAAGCCTGCAGAATGTTTGTTAATAAAGTTTTAGATCAGGACGCTTTAGGGCAGTATTATTTCTCTTTAAAGGTTTATCCCCATCATATTCTAAGAGAAAATAAAACAGCGGCTGGAGCTGGAGCAGATAGATTGTCAAGCGGAATGAAGCACTCTTATGGAATTACAATAGGCAGAGCAGCTATTGTAAATGCAGGAAAAGATATATTTTTTATTTCATGTGAAAATGAAAAAGCAGCGAGAGTTGCTAGAGAAGCATTGCAGGATATTAAAGCTAAATTGCCATGCAGGTCAATTATTGTATTTGAGAAGGCAAAACAAACCAAAGTATTAGCTAATCAAATAGAAAATATTGCCTAGTTCTTAATATATTTAGGCGATTATTACAATTCAGTGGTTGGATATTTTTAAGACAAATAATAATATCGTATAACCGATATATTTATATACTGATAAATTGTTAATTTTTCATGAAACCTTATGATCTAAAAAATAACAGGGCGCCAGAATTTCCAATTAATAAAATATTTATTGATAGGTGGAGTCCGCGTTCACTAAGCCCTAATTTAGAAATTGAAGAATTAATGAAGTTATTTGAAGCAGCAAGATGGACTCCTTCATCAAGCAATGGCCAGCCATGGCGCTTTTTATTTGCGAAAAATAATTCAGAGGATTGGAATATATTTTATGGCCTATTAGGGGAATTTAATAAAATATGGTGCAAAAATGCCGCTTATTTAATTATATTAATGTCTAGAAAAAATTTTGAGCAAGATGAAAAAGGAAATGAACTGCCTGATAGATTACACAGCTTTGGCGCAGGCTCTGCATGGATGAGTCTAGCTTTACAAGCAAGAATGAATGGAATTATAGCACATGCGATGGAGGGATTTGATAAAGAAAAAGCAAAAAAAGACCTTGATATTCCTGATAATTATAATATAGAATGCATGATTGCGGTAGGGAAACAGGGAGAAATTGAAAAATCAATTCCGGAACGCATGCAAAAATCAGAAAAACCAAATATGAGAAAACCTATGGACGAGATAGTCCAACAGGGAAAATTTCCTATAACTGAATGGAAATAATTAAAAAATATCTTTGAAAATTCTGCAAAATTTCTGTCTGGCATTTTTCAAAGCCATTTCACCATTTTTTGTCAGGCTGTAGTATATCATCTTCCCATCTTTTTTTTCAGTAATTAAATTTCCCTCCTTAAGCGATTTTAGAGCAGGATAGATTGTTCCTGGGCTGGGTTTTACACCCTTTCTTTTTTCTAATTCAATTGTTATGTTCTGCCCGCACATTGGCTTTTTTGACAAAAGGAAAAGTATCAAAAAAGATAGCATCCCCCTCATATCACAGCAATTCATGTTTTTTACCATAATAATACGGTCTGCCATTCTTTAATAACCTTTCCAATATATCGTATAACAGATATATTTAAATACTAATTAAATTAAAATATCGTATGTCCAATATTCAACTATTGAAAGGAGGAATCAATAAAATGAACTGTAGTACATACTGCTCGCCTGTTAGAGGATTCTTTACAAAAAAAGAAAGGATTGAGATGCTTAAAGATTATAAAGAATCTCTAGATATGGAATCTAAAGGGGTGTCAGAAAGAATTAATGAATTAGAAGAATCAGAGGATTAATAAATAAGATTTTTATTTTTGCCTTTATTTTATTTTTATTGGAATCAATAATATTTATTAACTATCTATTCTTAGCCAATAAATGGTGCATAAAAAAGAGGATATAAAAGAATCAGGAATTCAGCATAATTTTGTAAAATGGTTTTCTGAATTAAGCAATAAAGACGTCTCAATTGCTGGCGGCAAAGGTGCCAGCTTAGCAGAGATGTATAATAATAAATTTCCTGTCCCCCCCGGATTTATTATAACAGCCCAAGCTTATCAATATTTTATTGAAAAATTAGGGCTTTCTGAAAAAATTAGAGGCATTCTAGAAAATCTCAATATTGAGGATACAGATGATTTGAATGAAGCAACTGAAAAAATTAGAGATCTTATTAAGAATTCACAAATGCCTAAAGAATTATCTGATGAGATTCTTGAGGCATATGATATCTTAGATGTTGACAAACAAAAAATTTCACATGCAGGACATGGTGCATTAGAAATCCTAAAGACAGGCCATGAGCCGCCATTTGTGGCTGTTCGATCAAGTGCGACTACTGAAGATCTGGCTGATGCGAGTTTTGCCGGGCAGCAGGATACTTTTCTTAATGTAAAGGGCGGACGAGAACTGATAGGAAAAGTAAAGGCGTGTTTTGCCTCTTTATTTACTGCAAGAGCAACTTATTACAGACAAAAAAAAGGATTTGCCCATGATAAAGCATACCTTGCAGTTGTAATCCAAAGGATGATAGATTCAGAAAAATCAGGCGTTATGTTTTCGCAAAATCCAGTAAGAAATGACAATACAATTGTTATTGAAGCTGTTTGGGGGCTGGGAGAAGGAATTGTCTCAGGCCAAATTAAACCAGATCATTATGCTGTTTCCAATGATTTGGAAAAATTCGAGATAAAAGAATCTCAAATTGCAAATAAAAGAATAGCTATAGTAAGGAATTCATCAGGAGATAATGAGACAGTAAAATTAAAGGAGGAAAGAGGTAAACAGCAGGTTTTAACTAATTATGAGATAAAACGTTTAGCCCAATACGGAAAGCAGCTCGAGGATCACTATAATAAACCGCAGGATATTGAATTTGCTATAGAAAGAAACAACATTTATATTGTTCAATCAAGACCAATTACTACAAAGGCTTCTGATGATAAGCATTCTGATATAAAAGGAAAAATTATTTTAATGGGATTAGGTGCATCTCCCGGCATTTCTTCAGGCGTAGTTAAAATAATTAATTCAATGTCTGACCTTCCAAAAATTAAGCGGGGCGATGTTCTTGTAACTAAAATGACAAATCCAGATATGGTTGTAGCTATGCAAAAAGCATCTGCGATTGTTACAGATGAAGGTGGGTTAACGAGCCATGCATCTATAGTAAGCCGTGAAATGGGAATTCCGGCAGTTGTAGGAACAGGAGAAGCAACTGAAAAACTTAAAGATGGAGATATTATTACGGTTGATGGGTTGTCTGGAAAAGTTTATGAGGGAAAAGCAGAAGCACATCTGGCTGAAATCCTGCCTATTGTACAGACAAAAACAAAAATCAAGGTTATTGTTGATTTGCCTGACTATGCAGATAGGGCTGCTAAATCTAATTCAAAATATGTTGGTTTAGTCAGGTTAGAAGGAATAATCGCAAGTTCAGGAAAGCATCCATTGAAATATGTTAAAGAAGGAAAAATCAAAGATTATACTGCTCTTCTTGTTAGCGGGCTTAAAAAAATTGCACAGCATTTTGAGGAGATATGGATCAGAAGTTCTGATATAAGATCAGATGAATTCAGACATTTGGAAGGCTCTGTTAAAGAAATTGAAGGAAATCCAATGCTGGGCGATCATGGAATAAGATTCAGTATAAAACATCCAGAGATATTAAAGGCAGAAATTACAGCTGTTAAAGAAATTGCTGAGCATTTTAAAAATAAATATATAGGGTTGATGATGCCTCAAATAATAAGTGTATCAGAATTTGAAGTTGTAAAAGACTTGTCTAAAAAAATTGAAGTTCCAAAAAATGTTAAAATAGGCATAATGGTGGAGACCCCTGCTGCTGTGCAGATTATCAGAAACTTATGTGAAGCAGGGATTCAGTTTGCGAGTTTTGGAACAAATGATCTAACTCAATATACTCTAGCAATTGATAGAAATAATTCAGATGTCCAGCATCTATATAACGAGATGCATCCTGCTGTTTTGAATTCCATTACACATGTTATAAAGGTTTGCAAGGAGCATGGTGTAGAAACCAGCATTTGCGGCCAGGCAGGGAGCAAAGAAGATATGGCGAAATTCCTCTTTTTGCATGGCATAGACAGCATATCTGTTAATGCAGACGCTGCTGAAAATATAAGTAAATTTATAGCAAAACTTGAAAAAGAAGATTTTAGAGATGAATCTATTGAGATGCCTATTACTGAAAAAAAAGAAATAGAGATTGAAGAGAAGAAAGAATCTGCGATAATTGACAATTTGCCTCTCGATAATAAAGATATAGAAGACCTTGTCTTGCAGGAATTAGGAGATGAGTATATGCCTGGAGAAACAAAAGATTCTATGGAGAAAAAATTAATTCCAAGCTTAAATGATGCTATACCTATTGAATCAAGCGAATTGGAGAAAGAATCTGAAGAAAAGATAGAAGATATAGATTTGTACCAAGATAAAGAATGGCAAGGCGAGATTAAAAATTAACTAATTCTTGCAGTGTTGCATAATTCAAAAATAAGTTATTTCCTAGAGTCAATTATAATTTTGACTCCGCATACCTCTTCATTGTCTGGTAAGCCCAGAATCTTCTCTTAGCTTCCAGGCACATATTCTCGACCTTCTTTGAGCGCACTCGATCTCCGAATATTCTCTTTACCGAAGAGAATATTCCTTCTGTGCCAGTCCATCTCCTCCCATATCTCTTTTTCTTTGCCCACTTTTCATAGCCAAGTTTCTGATATTTTTTCACTTCCATATTCCTCTTCCAAGAGCCTTGTTCATCTTGAATTGCATTCTCTCGGATTTTTATCTTCGGCTCAATAAGATAAAAATCACATAAGTCGAAGAGGCTGTTTGTATCAAAAGAGCCGTCGCCAAAAAACTCTTTGATATGATGCCCTTCCTTGTACAGCTCATCTAAATGCTTCTCTGCAACTTTCGGCTCAGAATCTCCTTCACCTTCGAGAGCAACTTCAATTTTCAAAATATCTTTATCATAGGGATCTGCACTTACAACCACTTTGATATACTTTTTTCTTTTTCCATCGCCGTATTTTTCCTGGAAATATTCGCACCCCATATTCATTTTGATTCCAGAACTATCTGTTGCAACAGAGACCTCTTCTTTTTTTGGTGTGGGCAGCTTTGTCTCCATGCTGTTTACTCGACGGCAAATTGTCGAGTAATCGTTGCTTTCAGGCAACTGAGAAAATTTTACAACCATTCTTGTTATTCCTTCAGTTACCCGATAGCTGTGAAACTGTGTCCAAACCGCCTGAATTTTTATTAATGATTCTGGAAATTGGTAGGGAGCTCCTCTTTTTCCCCGATTCATTTCAGCAAGTTCTTTATGCCAATTTTGAACCCACTCAAAATCAAGGAGATATTCTCCTCGTTTACAATAGGCCTCATTGGTTTTTTGCCAATTCCTGATGTACACAACCTCTTTTCCCCATCGTTTTTGTTTTGTCATTATAATCACCTCCTTTAATGTGAGGACCGAAAGGTTTATATAGTTGTCTATAGTTGTCTTATTATGAGGATAATAAAGTTAAATAAAGGAAAGCTTGTTTTAAAAGACGAGGAAGTAGAAGGATTTTTAGAAAGAGTTGTTACTCCTGTTGGAACATCTGCTAAAGCAGACGTTCCTAGAAGATATCTTGGAAAAAGAGTTTATGTGATTGTGACCAAGAAAAAAGGATAATTCTCTATTTATTTATGCAACACTGCAACTAATTCTATATTATTAATTTTGTTACTACGACAAAGATATAACATACCGAAAGATTTAAATAGTCTTTATTGCTTAAAGAATTATGGCAAGCTTAGACGACTTCATAAAGCCTATGAAAGAAATAGAATATATATCTAAACTAATTCAGGCTAGAGGAAAAGATTCTAGAGCAGATGAAAGAGATAAGGCAGATAATGAAATAAGAAAGATTGCTTATGATACATTAAAAGATGTTGGAGTGCCTGGAATAGATTATTCAAGAGCTAGTCCAGATAGTATTAGCAAAGATCATGTTGAGCAAGGTATTGAATTAAAAGTAGGCATGGCTCAGCAAGATTCTGCAAGAATGTTAAAAGATAATACAGAAGACATTTTAAACTCAATTAAGCAGGATTCCCTGGAAGAAATTGCCCTTACAGAACCAATTGCTAAAAAAGGAAATAGCAGGGGATATGAAGAAGTTCTAAATTTATATCAAGAGTATTTGGGAACAAAACAATTAGTTGACAGATATAAAAAGGGCCAGATTCAAGATCCTAGAGAACTGCAAGCAATTAAATCCGGAGGAGCAAAAAAAGCAGAAAAAGAGATGAGAGAAAAGCTAAAGAATAAGAACTACAGCAAAGATTTACAAGATATGGCCTCAAGTATTGCTGCTCTTGCTGCTAGAGATGATTACATAAATCCTAAATATATTGAAGAGGGCGCAGATGAATTAACTAAGGAAGCTGAGAAAAAATTCAGGGACTATGAAAAAGACAAGGGAAAGAAAATTATAGATTATGTAAAGGAAAATCTAAAGAATTTTTTTAAAGGCGATACTGAAGAATTTGAAACAGCTAAAAGTCTAGTTTATCAAGCCGCTAAAAAGTAATTATTTAAAATTTTATTTTTTCATATCTAAAATCTTGTCTATTAGGCGCGTCATCTCAAGTAAAAATTTTTCAGCAATATCCTGCCATTTATCAATTTCATCACCTTTTATTTCATGAATGTCTCTATGCATTATTCCTTTGTGGAGAACATAAATTTCACGTAATTCCCGCACCCTCTCTATTTTAAGCATTCCTTTATCAACATATTCATTTTTCAGCATTTGCGGTATATGCTCGGGGCTTGATGGGAGATTCCCTGATGTAATCAGGGCCGCCTGGGCAGCGTCAATCATTGTCCAATAAACTCCCTCTATTGATCCTAATATTGCAAGTTTACTTCTGGCTAAATGCTCTGGGGCCCTCTGTAAAGCCATATAAACTGCCTCTGGCGTGGATCTAATTTTCCCTTGCAACATAAGAGATTTTAAAGGATTGAAAAACCCGCCTGAGTCAATTAATACTTCTCCATACCTCAATATATTCAACAATACAGGATCGCCATGTATAAGATCCTGCCACCATGTTGTTAATTTTATTGTGTTGATATGGAGTTCCCTTTTATAGTTTTGCTCATTAATAAGTTTACCCAGTTCTTCTCTGTACCATGCAATTAATTCAAGATCCCAGTTAACTGCTGCATCATCAATAACTAAAATAAGGTCTATATCTGATCCTGGTTTTGAGTCGTTTTTTGCCTGTGAACCGAATAAAATAGAGGCTTTAATTAATCTATCAAATTTTTTGTGGACTTTTTCAGCAAAATCAATAGCCAGATCTTTTTCATTGATGAGCTTTCTTGGTTCGATAGGCAGATTTTTTACTACTTCTATCTTTTTTTTCTTATGTGCTTTTTTTTCTTTACTCTCTTTTTTTGCCATTCTACATTAATAAATAAATGCCTATATTTAAATCTTTTAATTTCTCATTCTATCGGGGCTCCGGATGCTCTGCTTCTTCCAGCCATTTGCCCGCCTAATTCAACCGGCAAATTTGAAAAGCCTGAGCCATAGATAGAGTGATGTATATCTGGATTGATTGTTCCTTGTCCTGCAAAATATCCTGAAGTTATTGCTGCTGCCTGATTCCAATATGGTCCAAGATTCTGTGATTGTATCGGTGAACCAAATCCCATCAAAGTTTCTCTAACCGGTGTTTTTTGATTTAAGCCTCTTTGGCTTAACCAATCTCCTGTTTCTACAATTTTTTTTACTTTTTTATTGTATTGATGGATAAGCTCAAGCATCTTTTTTGTAGGAACGTTTCCCATGCCCATTGGCAGTTCTGTATGTGTTAATCCAAAGTTGTCTGATAAATGCACATGCTTAACATAAGGAGCAATTTTTCCAGTTTGCTCTACAATTTGCTTTTCAGAATAACCCTTGCCTCGAAGCATGTTTATGTGCCCAACGTCCCAAGTAACTCCAATTAATTTTTCAGCTTGTTTTTTAGCTTCTGACTTTGAAATATTTAATTCTACCATAGCTCTTCTTTCAAAAACCTCCCTCGATTTATCAACGAGTTCTCTTAAATCTTCTGCAGTATGCAATCCGTCCCGGGCAGGCGGATTTTCTATACTAATAATCGGTGCACTGTCTTTAAACTCTTTATAAGCATCAAATGCAGTATTCCCAAAACTTTTTCCAGCTTTTTCAACTGCCCAGTCCCTTACAGGCCTTATTGTTTTGGGGGCGTCAATGCTGCGAAGAACATTTATCCCTCTTATTACCTCATCTGCTAAAACCTCAACTTTAGACGGGTCTTTTTCTATATCTTTAATTTTAGGCCCTATTTCGTCCCTAAACCTCTCCAGCTTTTTTTTATCTTCTATCTTATTGTTATTTATAGCTGCCTTATAAGCATTATTGAACAGATTTTGAAAAGATGCATAAGAATCCCTTAAATAGATATCTCCCTGTGTAATATTGCTTAATTCCCTATTAATCCATTTTTTTTGCTCATCCTCTAATTCCTGTAAGATTTGATGCTCTTCCCCTTTTGCAAATTTTTTATAAATATCAAGAATCTGTTTCTTCTTATCTTCTTTCTTATCTCTAAAGGTTTCTTCAATAATCCTCTCTCCCTGTCTTGCTTGAAATGTAACTTGCTGTAACTGTCTAAGCCATCCCTCTTCATTTTGTTTTGTAATTAATTCCCCAGGGTTAATTTTTTTATTTTCCTCTTTTTTTAAATAATTTGGATCTTGTGTAATATTCTGAAATTGTCCCGCATCTTCATTTATCACCCAGAATTCTTTTAGCTCACTCGTTCCATCTTCTTTTATTTCTCTTTTTTCAGGATCCATTAGTCCATTACTTGCATGAAAAGTGACCACCAGATTTCCATTAGGGTCCAAAGCATGAGCCCTCCTTACTGTGCTAATCATCTCTCTTTCAACTCTTACCCTATCCTCCTCGTCCCAGCCTTGCCTGCCCTGAAATCCAGTAACCTCCACCAAAGGGGCATGAAATGTCAAATCAATCCCTGTTAATTTTTTTAATCTCTCAACTTCTTTAAATTGCTGTTTAGGAATCATATCCATTCCCTTGGTTCCGAGACTTCCTTGGCCCTCTATATTAAATCCAGAGACTTCCACTGTTTTTATTCCTGTAGATATTCTATCTGAAACTGTTTTTAAAATATTTGAGCCTATTGGATTAGAAGGAACGCCGAATTGCGATGCAGGAAACCTATAATCAAAACCTAGAAAAGACTCTCCATACTTCTCATTAATTCCATAGGTTGGATCGAAGGCGTTCATTCCATAATAGAATTTTTCAATATCGCCCATGTATTTTTCAGGAAGAGGGTTTATATAAATCTATCTCGCCATATTATATGGGATAAAATTAAATATACTTGAATCGTAAAATAATATGACATTTAATAAAACTATAGCTGTGCATGATAATGCATTTCATGCAGATGATGTTTTTGCAATTGCTATTTTAAAGCTTGTATATCCGAATGCTAAAATAATTAGAACAAGAAAAGAAGATTTATTAAAAAAGACAGATATCAGAGTTGATGTGGGCAGATCTTATAATCCAAAAAAAGGAGATTTTGATCATCATCAGCCTAGTGGTGCTGGAAAAAGAGAAAATGGCATACCGTATGCAGCTGCAGGACTTATATGGAAACACTTTGGAAAAAAACTTGCTAGTTTAAATTCATGGAATAAAATTGATGAAAGAATTATGCAATATATTGACGCAAATGATAATGGAATCAAAACCTTTCTTACTAAGAATACAGAGCCTTATACAATTTCTAATGCAATATCTGGGCTGAATCCGCCATGGCTGGATATTAATGCTAAAAAGTTTTATAGAAATTTTATAAAGGCAGCCAGTATAGCTGAATATATTTTAAAGACTGAAATAAAAAGAGAAGAAGAAATAATATACGCCAGAAGAATCCTGAGGGATAAAATAAAAAAAAATTATTTTAATGAATATCTTGTCCTAAATAAATATATTCCTTGGGAAGAAACTCTGGTTAATGAATCAAAATTAAAATTTATAATCTATAGGGAAAGTCTTAATAGTAAGTGGCTTGCCTGTGCTGTCCCGAAAAAATTGAATAGCTTTGAAAACAGAAAAGATTTTCCAAGGGAGTGGGCTGGACTTGCTGATAAAGAACTGGAAAAAACAACTGGAGTTAAAGGTGCAATATTCTGCCATAATAATTTATTTATAGTTGCAGCAAATGCAAAAGAAGCTGTAATTAAACTTGTAGAATTAGCTTTAAAAAATTAAACTTCCCATGGGTATTTTCTCTTTTTTTGATGCTGTCCTTGTTGGGTTTGATATCTTTCATCTCCAACTCTTTGTCCAATTTCTTTTCTTTCAATTTCTCCTCTGGGGAGAATAGGTCTTCCTCTTGCAACTTCCTGCCTAATTTCCCCGCCCATAATTTGATTAACTTCTGGACTAGCCTGATTTTTTATCCCTTGCGAGCCTCCGCCGGCAGCATAATAAGCTGACTCATAGGAATCTCTTCCAATTCTGTTTCTTCTACTACCTAATTCCTGTCCGATATTATATATTCTTTCTCTAACAGCTTCCTCTCTATCAAATTCCTGCCTTTCCTTTGTAGACTTTATGATTTCGCTTCTGGGCTCTTCTTCAGTACTAGTTTCGAGAACTATGGACTGTCTTCTGAATCCTTGTGTTTTTGCCATTTCACTTGTTTCTTCACTATTGTTATGCTTTAACCAGATATTATTCCTGCTTTCTTTATTATCTTTCAATCCATCTTCATATCCTTCTTCAACTATTTTAGCCTTGGATTTTATTTCTTTTATAATTTTCATTTCCTTTTTCTTATTTATTTTATCCATACTATTATCTAATCATAGAACTATATAAACTTAAATTAATCTTAAAATCCAGGCATTTCATTAGCGTCTTTAAAAGAATTATAAAGTTTCTTGCAGGCTGCCCTGGCATATAGTATTGCCTGATTTCTGATTATCTTTTCCATTTGACTGTCCTTGGGTATTTCTCCTTTTTTTTTATTTTCAGGCTTAAAAACAGAAAATAAAGCTGTGAAGGGGTTAACATCCTCTGAACTCTTATTTTCCTTAGGAGATTTTTTATCAATGCTAAATTCATCTAAATCTACCTGGATTTGTGCAAGGCTATCTTCAGTCATTCCCCCAATCATTTCCATTAAGTCTCCAAGGTCATCTTTTTCCAATTCTTTTTTAAGGATTTCTACCTCTTCATCAATTAAAGCATAGCTTGTAAAATCTATTTCTACTCTGCCTCTGAACCCATAGCCTCCCTGCTGCGTTCTTTCAGGAACAGACCTGTATTTAAATTCCACAATTACAATTGTATAATAAGGTTTCTTGAATTTATCCCTGAAGTATGCTGGCAGAGCGCCCATTGTGATATCATCATCCATCTTATAAAGTCTTTTTCCCATAGCAGCCAGTTCAAAAAGCGTTGTATTGAAGGCGCTTACTAAAGCTGATGTTGAACTTGCCCTCTGTTCAAGTAATTTTGCAGCTTTTAAGTAGGGTTTTATCCAGCGGGCATATAATTTTACTGAATTCACCTGATTTTTTAGATATATTTTTTCAATTTCAAATCGCTTTCTTAATTCTCTTTCAGATTCTTGCACCCATTTGAAAAATTCAGCTACTCTCTGTTCTAAAATTCTTTTTACTCTGTCATTTAAATCCATGCTTTTAATATCGTCCAAAGAACCAGCTACCATGAAGCCATCAATTAAAGTTACATAATCAAACTGCTGTGCGAGCCCTTTGATGCTTGTTGTCTGCCTTTTTGTAGCATCGACTTGATCAAGCCAGATCTGCTTTAATGATAATATGCCTGCATTCTTTTTTCCCTTGTCAGAGGATTTTAAATCGTCGTATACACTAAGCCTGATCTTAAACTCTTTAAGATCATAAACAATATTTAATATTGACTTTATTATAGCGCCTGAAGTCTGCATCATTTTCATTGCTTCATCCTGCATTCTTGTTAATCTGCCTCCCATTTCAGAAAACTGTGCAGATCCTGGGGATGTAATAAAATTATCAATCAATTTTTCTGAAGATTTATATTCTTTATTTAAGTAGTCTAAAATCCAGAAGTAAATTGGCTCTAATGCCTGAGAAAAATTATCATAAACCAAATTATGCTTCTCAATTGGTTTCTTTATTCCTTTAAATTCCCACGGATTATTAACAAAAGCAATTTCATTCATGTCTAAATATTCTGATTTTCTTGGTTTTCCCTTTTCAGCAGCAGCTAAATATCCTTTTTCTTTAACTAGTTTTATAACCTCTTTTTTTACTTCAGGATCGCAGTATAAATCAGGATTTATAGATGCAATCAAATTATGGATATTAACTGCCATTGTAATTCTCTTTTATTTAATATATAATAAGATTGTTTATTTAAACTTTCAGTTTGGCTAAATCCCTTTTAATAGTTCAATGTCTTCCAGTTCTTTATTATATTTCCTTTCTGCCTTTCTTTTTAGGTCTTTCTTTATTCTTCTAGATTCGTATCTGTCATTGGCATTTCCCAATGTTAAATTATAGGCCTTGCCGATTGTATTTTTAGCTAAGAATCTGCCTAATTTATAAAATTCTCTAGACATGTCTTTTACATAATTTATTGTTCCTTCTGCTAAACCTGTTCTTAGTAAATTATTAGCTCCTTTTACAACTGCTAAAGATGCTAAAGCGGCAATAGCTGTATTTGCCATATATTCGCTATCAGATCCTCCTGTACTTGAGATATTATTAATTGTACCTCCTGTTCTTACCATTGTGTCTCTAACTAATCCTTCCAATGATTGCGCTCCGTTCATAGCTAAATTAGTAATATTAGCCAGAGTGAAATATCCAAGAGGCTGCAAGAACATTCTTGTTTCTTTCTTTTTAGGGAAAATTTTCTCTGTTGCTCTGTCAATTAAATAACCTGCAAATAATCCTGCACTTGCTCCAAGACCTTTAGCAGAACAATCGTTAAGTTCATTTAATCTTGATATATCTCCTCTGTAAAATATATTAGCAAGTAATTTCTTAAACCAGTTAAAATTATCAATTTCATTTAATTTTTCTGATGTGGCTCCATAAATTCCTGCGGGCAAGGCTGTATAAGCTATTCTTGCTAAAGATCTGCCTGCCCCATATAGATTATCCCCAAGACTTTCGGTTGAACTAAGGGATTCCTTTACTTCTTTTGATCTTGTTTTTACTGCAGTTGTCATTTTAATTATAATTCCTCCCCTTTCTGCTTTTTTCGCCATTTCGGCTATATGCACCTGTCCTTATATTAGATTCAAACCTATTTTGAACGTAATTATCACTTGTTCTTTTTCTACCCCAAATATCAAGGTCAGCCTGTCTTAAAATTTCGTTAGCTTCCTCTATTAATCTAATTTTTTCTCTTCCATCAATGTCTTCTTTGAAACTTACCATTTCATATTTTGATTATTTTTACTTACTTTATAGTAATAAATAGGGTATTTAAATCTTTCGTTTTGTTATCTCTATATAGATACTAAACAGATAAGTTTATATACCTCATATATCTCTAGATAATATGACATCAGATAAAAAATTCAACGAAGTAATTGAAAGAATAGGTGGGCCACACATAAGGGCAATTGAAGAAGCAGGATCTACAGGAAAAGCATACAGTTTTTTTACTGTAGTGCTCCAGAAGGAGTCCTTGAAGCATACATGCCTAAAGCTAGGGAAGATGCATCAACACCAAACAGTTTAGAAT
>CAYXLD010000012.1:0-23656 GCA_964465795.1 Candidatus Woesearchaeota archaeon | reverse complement strand
ACGCCATACGTTATAACAAACAGCTTCCAAAAGAAGGAGAATGTGAAAAGCCAACACTCTCGTCGCCAACAGCCTCACCTTCTCCATCGCCCTATTAATTCTTCAGTTGTAAATTGATTTTAAGAGCGGCAGATTATTTTAAGAAAAGAAAGATTTATATAGTACTTAATATAGGACAATATATACCTAAATATAGAACAGATAAAATGAACATAATAACTGAACAATACAGTATTGATGCTGCTTTTCTTAACCGGCCTTGGAGCAAATTAACATATAAAGAGATACAAAAATTATCGGGAAAGAGATCAAGAAGTTATATCTACGGCGTTCTAAATCGTTTAATAAAAGAAGATATAATTATAACGGAATCAATTGGTAAATCTATAATTTATGGAACCAATCTTAATTCTCTTAAGGTCCAGAATTATCTAGGATTTTTAGAACAATATAAGGCATGGCAGAGTAAATATATTCCTCCAAATATTATCTTAAGAATAGGTAATAAATTAATAAAAATAACTCCTTTCTTTACATTTATTATTACTGGGAGTTATGCTAAACAATTACAGACAAAAAAGTCTGATTTAGATGTTGTAATCATTTGTGATGATTCAATTGATCCAAAAAAAATTTATGCTGAGTTGAAGTATGAAAGTGACATGAGTGTGCCTAAAGTTCATTTATATGTCTTCAGAAAAAGAGAATTTCTCGCCATGCTTCTCGATGAAAAAGAAAATTATGGCAAGGAAATAGCCCGCTATCATCTCATTTTTGCAGGAGGAACAGCTTATTATGCTATTTTGCAGGAGGCGATAAAGTATGGATTCAAAGGTTAGTCTTCTTTTGCAGAGGGCAGATAATGAGATACTTACAGGACGTTCATTAAAAAAATTAAGTGAAGATGAGAAAGAAACAATTTCTTTCGAGCTGCCCCAAGGAACTACTTTTTATAGCGCAGTTATTAGTCACTCCTACTATGCTATATTTTATAGTACAAAAGCCTATTTGACATCTAAAAATATTAATCTAAAATCAACACAAGGCCAGCATCAGCAAGTATATTTTAAGTTTAAGAAACTTGTAAGAGAAGGAATTATAGAAGAGGAATTACTTAAAATTTATGAAGAAGTAAAGATAAAAGCAGAAGTCTTATTAGATATAATAAAAAATGAACGAGATAAACGCCATAACTTTACTTATGAAACAATACCTCAAGCTAATAAATCTCCTGCTGGAGAATCACTTAAAAATGCAGAGTTTTTTGTCGCGCATATGAAAAGATTTATAGATAATGAAGAATAAATAAACTATAGTGAAAGACATAAATAATCGAGCAGAATTTTTCTTTGACTAATTAATAGCCCTTTCTAATTATTCTACTCAATCCTTCATATTCAATTTTATCTTCTTTTCTATTTGATTTAAAATCAATTGTTGCAGATATTGCAGAATAATAAGAATAAAAATTATTAATTTTTCCGTTTTGCAATAGGGTATTAGCTACAAATCCTTTAACAATTCCATCCTTTGTTGTTATTCTGGCAGCCCAAACGTACTCTTTATTAGAAGATCCTCTTCCCTCAAATTCTATCTTAACTTCCCTATTATACATAGAAAGATAATCTTCAATATTTCTACTCATATTTTTAACAATTCTATCAACTCTTTTAGGAGTTAACTTTCTAAAAAATCTTTCTTTTCTTTCAGCATTAATACAAGGATAGGTAAATTCTATTTGTTCATTAATATCCAATTCCATTATAAAATTCATTAAAGTCTATTTTTAAACATTTATATTATCAAACAGCTTCCAAAACACTTTTAATAACATATCCAATTTCTTTATTTGTCAAAGCAGGATACAATGGGGTTGACAATCCAGTATCATATGCTTCATCGCTAGAAATAAACCTCTCTTTTTTTAAATTCAAATATCTATGTAACGGCATAAAAATTGGCAATTCAGACACTATACCTCTTTCTAACAACATTTCTTTAGCATTATCTCTTCTAATCTTATTTTCAAATCTTACAATATACCTGAATGCAAAACTTCCATCATTTTTAGGCGGAATTTTCATCTCATCTCTAAATGATTCATTATATTTATTTTCAATAAACCTTCTTCTTGAAATAAAATCTTTTAGTTTATCAAGCTGTTTTAGTCCCAAAGCCGACTGAATATCACTCAAACTATAATTATAAGACATTTTATATTCAATCCTGCCGTCGTATTTTGTTAAATCTTCAATCCTTTTCATTATTTTAGGATCAGATGTAGCAACCATCCCCCCATATCCCGTTGATAACATTTTAGTAGCGTAAAATGAAAATATTGCTATTTTTCCAAAACTTCCAAGCATTCTCCCCATATATGACGCCCCAATACTATGCGCACAATCTTCGATAATAGGCACTCCTAAAGAAATAATCTTATCAATCTCAGCAGGAAAGCCAAACATATGCGGAACAATAATTGCTTTTGTTTTATCGTTTATCAAATGTCTAATCGTTCTAACAGAAATATTATATCCTCTTTTATCAAATTCAGCGTCAATATCTGCAAGAACAGGCTTGGCTCTAGTATATTTCACAGCGCTTAAAACACTTGAACAAACATAGCTAGGAAGAATTACCTCTGCGCTTTCATCTATATCTAAAGATAATAAAGCAATATGCAAGGCATTTGTTCCTGAATTAACCGCCTTGGCATATTTTAATCCAACAAAATCAGCAATTTTCTTTTCAAACTCCCAGGTCTTTTTCCCAGAGGCATGCATTCCTGATTTAATTATCTCAGCTACAGCCTTTACTTCGTCTTCTCCAACTAAAGGTTTAGAATGCGGTATAATTTTTGACATTAGGCAAAACTTCTCTTATAGAGCTATCATAGAAATAACTTGGCAAACCATCCGCCCTTTCATAATCTATTCCTTCAATTCTTGCAAATTTTAATTTATCATAAAACTTAACAGCAGGATTATCAGTTCTAACCCTAAATCTAATCCTGTCCAGTTTCTTTTCAATACATCTCTCAAAAAAAGCCAGCAATAATTTTCTCCCAATTCCTAATCCTCTTTTGCTCTTATCTACTAAAATTTTATTCAAAAAAGCGTTTCCTTCCCTCAATGAACCAATTTGATATCCAATGATCTTTCCTTCATAAATAGCAACATGACTTAATTCCCATTTCATCGGCAGTTCAAATAATAAATTGTCAATACTCCATGGCTCATCTCCTATTTCTTTCCAATTATTTTCCAAAGCTAGAATTTCATCAGCCCTTTCAATAGCATAATCCTTTGTAAGATTAATTATTTTCATCTAATTTATCTTGCAGCTAACCTTAAAAGTATATATGGGGGCTAAAACTAATCTTCTAATATATAGATAACTGCTAAAACTACGTCATCTAAACAACGCAGTTATCTATATATTATCTTACCCCATATAAAATATATGCTCAAATCTTACTCTAAATCCATATTTTTCCCTTACTCTTAAAAATTCCTCTTTAAACATTTCATTTAGATAATCTAATTGTCTATCATTAGCAAGATTCTCAACAACCTTTCCTTTAAAACAAGGATTAGGCATGCTAACTCTCCCATCATCAACATCAAAAGAACTTATTTCATATCCCTCAGGCATTTTAGATCTTATCATGTTAAATTCAGGATTAAATAATTCTCTTACTTTTTCGTCTAGACTTTCTCTTTTAGCTTCATATTCCCCCTTAATGAAACCACTTCTTCAATTTCTTTAGATAAATCTTCCATTATCTCTTATATTGACATAAGTATTTAATCTTTATTATAATATTATTCAATTGTCCTCTATGATTTTAAAATTATATGAAAGGTAAATTTAACTTATATCTTTTCCATAATTCTTTATTCTTTGCAAGAAAAGGCATACACTAACCCCACAATTCTCACCTAAGAATATCTTCGCTGCATATCTCTTAATATTCCTGTAAGATCGTTCAAAACATAATCTTTTAAAACCGCTCTATAAATATGATCCTCATGCTCTATAAACTTCAGATTCCACTCTGCTTCTTCAGCCCTATCCTCAATCTCCTCTTTTATATCTCTAGGCCGCCTAGAAACAAACCTATAACTCTCGAGATATGTGCCATTATTCTTTTTTTGCACCCCATACATATTGCTTACATCAAAAACATATAATAAACAATTAAGATTTTCCTCCTTGCGATTATCATGATATATCTCGGCCAAGGTTTCAGGAATGCCTCTTGTAGTGCGAAGAGTTTTAGTTCGAGCAATGCGCTCAGTTTCAGGCAGAGTGGCAGGTATTCCTACATAAAGGCATCAATTTATTTAAATCTTTTCCTTGAGATTTTTTCCTGATTCTTTTGAGATTTAATCTGATAAAGGTAGTGACATAGATTTATATTGGCAATAATATATTTCGCAATATAATCAAAAGAGGATGCTAGAATGAGAAATATATCTTGCTTAATATATATAGCGATTATTATTACCAATATATCCTATGCATCATCACTCTGCCAATTCGCATCATCTGCATCAGCAACATCACAAAACTCTCTAGGCTCACTAGCATCCTACGCAATAGGCCCTCCAAACGCTCCAAACAACTTTTTATGCACTGATTGGAGCGGCTATGGAGTATCATGGTCTCCGGCTAACTGGAACATAAAAGCAAATCTTACATTAAAATACACAACTCCTGTTTATGCATCAAATCTAACAATCTTCGGCGACTACGATATCTGCTTCAATAAAATATATTTAAAAAACTCAAATACAAATCAATTAAAAGAAATCTCAAATACGATCCAAAATTCATGCACATTAATGCAGCAACTAGATTCTTCATTTCTAGCAGACACAATAATTCTGGAAACCTGCGGCTGGAGCTGGAGTTCAACGGACGCAGTTCAGCTCTGCGGAGAGACAGAAAATAGCCAAAATCAAAATATAGAAAAGCCAGTTTATATCATTCCTTATATAGGGGATATAGATGGCGCAGTCTCTCCAATATGGTTTGAGTTTTATTACAAATCAGCAAACTTTTTCGATGAAGCTAAAATAAAATCCGCATTTAGCTTTTATTCAGGAACAATGTCATCTCATTCAGATTATACCAAAGCATTAAATCTAATGTATCGTTCCGCTTATATAGAATTAATCCAAAAAGGATATCTTGGCGATTCTCTAGAAATGCAAATGGATAAACTATCTTTTGAGGAGCAAAAATCAATTATTCTTGAAGGTCAAAATAATTTTAAGTCATGGATGCTAAATAATTTTAATATAAGCAATCCAACAATGCCTCAAACATATAACCATATCGGGGCAAGATTTACAGAAACAACTTTTAAAGCTGCAGAAGAATTAGGATTCAAGGCATATCTTGATCTCTTTGTAGGCTCCGATCTAGCTCCTGTAAAATCAGCTTCAACATTTGATGTATATCAATATGGTGTAAGTTTTACAACAACAGGCGGCGCAGGAAAAGATTTGCCATTTAAAACAACAGAACAAATAATAGAAGAAATAAATCTCTTATCTAAATTAGGTAGAAGTGATCTAGAAATAATAGAAATAAACAACTCTTATGTAATACCTCTATGGGTTCATCAGCAGGATTTTCAAAGTCAGGCAATATTGGGAGCTATAGATGAAAAAAAGTGGGAAATTTATACTTCAACTTTAGATCTTCTTAAAAAAGATCCGAATGTTAAATTTATCACAGCAAAAGAAGCTTATTTATTAAGGCATCCTAATCAAACTACTTCTTTAGAATCAGATCCAGAAAACTTATGCCAATTCGCATCATCTGCATCAGCAACATCACAAAACTCTCTAGGCTCACTAGCATCCTACGCAATAGGCCCTCCAAACGCTCCAAACAACTTTTTATGCACTGATTGGAGCGGCTATGGAGTATCATGGTCTCCGGCTAACTGGAACATAAAAGCAAATCTTACATTAAAATACACAACTCCTGTTTATGCATCAAATCTAACAATCTTCGGCGACTACGATATCTGCTTCAATAAAATATATTTAAAAAACTCAAATACAAATCAATTAAAAGAAATCTCAAATACGATCCAAAATTCATGCACATTAATGCAGCAACTAGATTCTTCATTTCTAGCAGACACAATAATTCTGGAAACCTGCGGCTGGAGCTGGAGTTCAACGGACGCAGTTCAGCTCTGCGGAGAGACAAATTCAACCCAAGACAATGCCCCGCCCCAAACATCAAAACCCCTGTCTGTTGAAATATGCACATGGAAAGACTGCAAAAAAGGCGCAGTTTCAATATCAGTAGATGACGGTTCAACAGCCTGTATGGCGGAATTAGATGCAAAAGATTATAGAGCTACATATTTCCTCTCAGGAACTGCAGGCTATTCCTCCTCGCTATGGGAAAAATTTGATTCAGCATTCAAAAAAGGCCACGAATTAGCCACTCATACAAGATCACATTGGTGCATAAACATTCCAGAGTCGCAGTATATATCAGAAATTAATAATAATATAAATGATATAATTTCAAGAACATCTGCAGAAAAAAGCGATATAATTACACATGCCTATCCTTGCGGATTAACAACTCAAGAAATCCAAAGTTTATTAAAAACAAATACAGATTGGAATTTCCTTTCAGCTAGAGGCTATCATATTAACGGCTTTGAAGAACAATCTCCAGGAAATTATTTTAATCTTAGAAGTTTCAACACCCCTAATTTTCACGACCCTCCTCTAGCCCCTCCAAATTATTTAGATGTAATAAACCAATTAGAAGCAAATGGAAAATGGGCTAATCTTGTATTGCATAACGAATGTACTGATCAAGGCGCTATAAACGTGCTCCCATCAAAAAATATCTGGGTAGACACAATAGGCAATGTAGTAAAATACAGTTATCTTAGAGACAGCGCAAAAATATCCTCTCTAACTCAAGATCCAACTCAAATAAAATTCACAGTTTCAACTCAACCTCAATTTAACTCTCAGATATATAATCAAAATCTTTCTCTTCAAGTATCCCTCCCATCAGGAAAAACAGCTGCTTCAGTAACTTCCAATTCTCAAAACATTCCCTTTAAACAATCTCAAAAGGTCATTATAATTACAGTTCCTTTTCCAATTTCAAACAATATAGCTATAAATATGCAATAATTACAATATACAATCCATATCTTTATAAGTTTGAAAGCAGTAACAAATTCATGGAAAGAGTGGCATTTGGGTATTGTGACTCTGAAGCAAGAAATCTTTTAGGAGAAAAAGTGTTTGAATATCGAGATTCAATTAAAGAGCTTGCTGAAAGATATTACAATGTTAAGATAAGTGCATATTTCGGTGGTAATGTTTTCCCCCTATCAGGAGACCTATTAAGAATTAGATTGGAAGGAAAGTTAGATGGCCTAGAATCAGCAACAAATGAACTATTCAAAAAGTTTGGATTGCCAGATTTAGTTGATACTCCCTTTAGTCTTTCTGACAAATTTTTGAATAGTATTCCGCCTAGAATTCAATCTGAAGAGTTGACAACAAAACCTGCTTATGCATTTATAAAGAAGATTTTTAAGATGGAGAATGTGAAATCAGAGGAACTAGAAGGGAATGTTTGTATAAGAAGATAAAGGCTAGTTTCAAATTAAACTAAAATAGTTGCAATTTCTAATAATTATATCCAACAACATACATCCTTAAATATTCTCTGAATAGAGTAAAAACATGAAAGGTCCATTTTCCATATGGGCATTTTTCGGCCTGACTCTATGGATAGATATTCTAACACATCTTATTTATCCAAAAAAAGAAAGAAGAATAAATCCTTATAAACCTGTAAGAAAAGTGTCTGTTATTATACCAGTTCATAAAGAGCCGGAAAGGTATGTCGAAGAAACAATAAATGGATTATTCAAAGAGAATTATCCATTATACAAAGTAATAGTAACAGGAGATTCTGAGTCTCAATCAGCTAAAAATATAATAAAAAAACTTTCTAAATCCTACAAGAAACTTTATTACATAGATTGTCCAAGTAAATCAAAAGCAAAAAAAATAAATTTCTTAGCGGAAAAATACTCTAATTTAGCCGGAGAATTCATCTATGTTAGAGACTGTAGAGTTAAAGGCTCTCCAGATTGTATAGAAAAAATGGTCTCCTATTTTTCTTCAGAGAATGTGGCGGCAGTTACATCATATGGCCGTGTTGCTGCACCTAAAAATTCACTTTCAAGAGCATATTTCTACGGAAAAGCATGGATAAATGAAGTTGGAAGATTTAGAAAAAATGCCCAAGAAAAAAGAAATGCTGTTTTTGTAGTATGCGGTGCATCAACAATGTACAGATCTTCTATAATAGAAAAACTGCCTTTATCTAGTAAAACAAAGACAGAGGATACTCATTATACATGGATATTGCAGAAAAATGGCTATAGAATTCGTGTTGCTGATGATGCGTTAGTTTCTGCGCCAGAAGTAGACGGCCCTGGAATTTCAGGAATAAAAAATCAGTTAAAACAATCTTATAGATGGAGTGCAGGAACAATCCAGTGCCTATATAGAGAAGGCGCACAGATATTCAAGTCAAAATCTTTAACTTTGACAACAATTCTTCCGGGGTTTGTTGAATCGTTGATGTATGCTATTCCTCTTTTATTAATTCCTATACTGTTCTTTTTTCAGCCTAAATACGCGTTGGGATTCTTCATAGGAGATACTGTATTCTCTCTTTTAGGCACATTAATTATTATTCCAAAAAAATTCGCAAAGACATTGATTCACTATCCAGAAATAATATTCTTTAAATATCTAAATGCTGCAGTTTTTCTTGCAGCATTAACTGCTACGACATATCAAGCAGTCACCAATAAAATGCAAAATTGGACTAACGAGTGGACACCACCCCAGACATCTATAAAATCAGAATTTTAATATGAAGAAATTAGATTTTGTTATAATCATATTTTTATCTTTAACTGGAATTGCACTGTTGTTAGCGATAACTATCAGCTATAAAGCCAGTCTTTCAAATATAGGAGAAGCTAGTGAGGTCAGAGGGATAGTAACAAATATTTGGATTAGCCAGCCCAATCTTATTAAGTTAAAGGATAATAAAATAAAGTATTTATTTGTTGATATAGGAGATATAGGAATTGATGGGAAATTACTATCTAATCAGAAAGAAATATTATCTTTCATCAGTTTAATAAGAGAAGTTGAGATATCGGATAATTATGATTTCATAATAATCCCATATACTGAAATAATTTTAGATAAATATTTTCTAACAGAAGAATTTCAAAATAATTTTATCAAAGAGCATAAAAATCTTATAAATCTAGGATTCAATGGTGTTTTTGTCGATATAGAAAAAATACCTTTAAATCAAAGAATAAATTTCCTTAATTTTCTTGATAGAATTAATAGGTCTATAATAGAGGAGTCAATTTTAGCAGTATACGCAGGCCATTTAGACAATAATCCAAATGAATGGGAATGGGATATAGATTTATACAAATCCGCAGCAGAAACAGCAGATATTATTGTGGTCCCTTCGTATGATACTGATTATTCTAATAAAGAGGAGTATATTTTAGGTGTTTCTTCCAAGATTGAGGATCTTAATAACATAAAGGGTTTTTTTATTCTTGGTTTGCCTACACATAAAAAATATCCAGAAACAATTGAAAACTCTTTAACTGCATATAAAAACTCACTAAAAGCAGGTTCAAATTTTATTGGGACTTCAGTATTTGCAGAATGGACAATGAACGAAGAAGACTGGAAGGTATATTCAAGATTAATGATATATTTGCCGATATCAGATTAAATGCGTTGAATTCCTAAGTAAAATTTAAATACTCTAGAAAAAATACCTTATCTTATGGTTCAGAAAATTAAAGAACTTGAAGAAGCTCTCGTTCAAGTCGGATTAAGAATTGCAAAACGTGGGGAAGGAGCATTGTTTGTTGTAGGCGAGGTAGATTACAAAGTTCTAATTGACCAAAACGTGCCTCCATTTTATGCATCTGAGAATCCAAAATTATTAGAATCCTTGGCATTAATCGACGGTGCAGTTATAATAAACAAAAACGGTTTGGTTGAGGCATATGGTTCTATGATAAAATCTAAATTTTCTCTGAAAAATTTTGGTACAAGGCATAGTGCGGCTTTATCAGCATCAAAAAAACCTGGGAATCTAGTAATAATAATATCAGAAGAAGACAGAAAAATAAGAATAATGAAAGAAGGAAAAATTGTAATGCAGATTGATGCATTGCAAAAAGGCATAGAGAAGGAAGTCCCCCAAGCAATGCAGTTATTAGAGTCTATTGGGGCTGGGACTTTAGGAACAATTGGTACAGGAATTTTGGTTCCAAGTTTAGGAATTACCCTTCTGCCAGGAATAATAATATTTGGATCGGCATATTATCTTGGAAAGCTTTTAACTCAGAGATTTAATGGGCACTAAATTAAAGCAGAATATTTTCTTTAATTAAATTTATCATATTTTTTGCAGTGACCCTATAGTGAAAGTTCTTTAAAGCGTGTTCAGCCGCTGCATTTCCCATTTTTTCTCTCAATTTAGAGTCTTGCATTAATTTTAATGTGCATTCTGCTAATTGATCAATATTAGCCCTATAAGCAAATGTTTTTGGTATTGGAAATTCAACAATCATTTTCTTGGCAAATCCCATATTAGGATAAACCCATTCCTTATCTAGTTTTATTTCATGTTCAACATCAACCAAAAAGCCAGTGACTTCATGGACAATAGTATCTCTAGGCCCGCCAATATTAATAGAAATAACAGGTTTCCCGCAAGCTTGGGCTTCTAATTGAATCATGCCAAATCCCTCTAATCTAGATGGCCCAGCATAAATATCACAGGCGCTAATCAATTTAGACATTACTTTAGGAGTAAATGTATCTTTAATATAAACAAATTTATTATTGTCTAATTTCAAATTATCAATAAGACTCTTTTCTTCTTTTCCATGATTCTCAGCAGAAAAACTAGGCCATACTTTTAGAACATATTTCCATTTAGGAAATATTTTATCTATCTTAGCTAGAGCCTGAATCATCTCTTGTGCTCCTTTGCTTGTAACATCTCCACCAGCAGTTAGAATCATTATCTCATCATCAGCAATGCCTAACTTCCTCCTAATAGTAGTGATTTCACCATCTCTAGTTTTAGGAAAAAATATTTCAGGATCATATCCTATAGAACAAACTCTGATATTCTTCCCATTCATATCATCTCTAATATATGTAGATCTAACCCAATTACTTGTCGCTACAATTAAAGGCAGCTCATTTAATATACTATGGTAATTAGCAACCCAGCCATCAGCATTAAACCACGGTACAACACTCATCCCGTATTTTAAAGGATGTTCTACCAGTTCAGGAGTATTGCCCCAATAACCAATTCCTATTACTGCATCAGGTCTAAAATTTTTATAAAATCCAACTTTCTTCTTTTCATCATTCCTGTCGCAGGATATAACCTCAACACCATTTTCATTAAGACCTTTAGCTAAATAATGTCCTTGTAAGCTTTGTCCATCTGGCTCAACTGGATAAGGATATAATGCTAATATTTTCATCTCACATCAAAGCTCTCCATTTTATTACAGCTCAAAGTTTCAAAGATATTTTCTTTAAAGCCATAAACTTGAGTTATAAGTTTAAATTTGTCTTCGAACTCTTTATTATTTAATTTTACGCTTTCTTCTGCTTCAATATTAGGGATAGGAATTTTTACTTTAGGATCATGCGGGGCTTTTATTTTTCCATTTCTATAGGAAAAATAATAAATCTTCTTGCATTTTAATTCTTCATTCTTAAGCATTTTTTTAACAGCATTATGAATTTCTTTATGCCTAAGATGCCCATATTCTCCGTTCTTTCCATGAGTAAAAATATAATCATATTCTTTAAATTTTAAAAATTTATTAATCTTTTTAATTACATGCTTTATTGAAAGAGGTTTTAAAACTTCATCATCCAGATCCCCCATAATTCCTTCAGCACCGTAATATTTACAAACTTTCATAAATTTTGGCGCCCTATCCAAATCATTTTTTCTGCATAAAGAAAAGATAGTCCAATCCCAATTTTTATGTTTTAAAATCATTCCTCCCATCCAAATAGTTTCATCATCAGGATGAGCAACAACAATCAATGCTTTCTTTCTCTTTTTCATTTTTAATCAATATAATCTAATTAAAATTATATTTAAAGCTTTTTATAAATTTAATCCATCTTACTCGCCGCATCTTTATCTAAAATAACTGTAAAATTTCTATGTGTTTGTAAAATACTTGCAGGCACGTCCTCGCTAACACTGCCATGTAAAGCTCGATGAACAATTTCTGCCTTGCCTTTTCCAGAAGCCAAGAGAATTATTTTTTTAAATCGCATAATAGTCCCTATTCCAATTGTTAGAGCTCTTTTAGGAACCTTATTAAAACTTGAAAAATATCTAGAATTATCTTTCCTTGTAATTTTCGACAATAAAATTTCTCTTGTTTTGCTTTTAAAACTCGATCCTGGCTCATTAAACCCAATATGCCCGTCTCTTCCTATTCCCAGAATCTGCAGATCAATTCCACCAACTGTTTTGATTTCTCTTTCATAATTCTTGCATTCAAAATCATGATTATCCGTCTTTCCGTTTAAGAAATGCACATTTCCCATCCAAATTCCAACCTTATCAAAAAAATTTCTCTTCATAAAATAAAAATAACTTCTCCTATCCTCTCGGCTTAATCCGACATATTCATCTAAATTAAAAGTTCTAATTCTGCTAATATCAATTCTCCTCCCATTTATTAAATTAGTCAAACTTCTATAAAAAGGAATCATAGTGCCTCCTGTCGCTAATCCTAAAACTAAATTTCTTTTCTTCTTTATTGAATCTATAACAATATCTGCAGATTTAGCTCCAACATCTTTGGGGCTTCTAACAATAATAACTCTCATTAATAATACTCCATGCTCTTAAAAATATCATTCATTTTTATTTTTTTAACACCTATTACACTATCGGCTCCGCCAGAATAAAGTAGAATTTCTTTTCCATTAAGATCTAAAACCGCCCCTGTAGGGAATATTACATTATTCATAAAGCCCGCTTTTTCATAGCGTTTTATAGGCTCTATCAAAGGCTTATTAGCAAAACTCCTTCCTAAAATTTTTTCAGGATTAATTAAATCTAGCAAAACAGATCCAACACTATAAGTAGTAACACCATTTATTTTCCTAACACCATGGTAAATCTCCATCCATCCTTTTCTTGTTTTTATAGGCGGCGCTCCTGCCCCTATTCTTTCTTCATCCCAGGCATTTTTCCTTGGCTGCATAATACTTTTTTCTCTGCCCCAATAAATAAGATCAGGAGAATAAGATATCCATATACTAGGTCTGCTAAAGGCAAAAAATCCTTCAGGGCGGTGTAAAGCGACATATTTGCCTTTAATTTTTTCAGGAAATATTACGACATCTTTATTCTGTTCCCTAAATACTATTCCTTTTCTTTCCCATCTTTCTAAATCTTCTGAAACAGCAAGAGAGGTAGAAACTCCTTCATTTGTAGAAACAGAAACATAAGTCATAATGTACATTTTTCCAATTTTTGTGAACCTGGCATCTTCAACTCCGTAATCTCCATCGCTAGGCATACCGCTAAATACTGGTTTTTGTTCTATTTTTTCAATATAAAATCCATCTTTGCTCAAAATAACTTTCTTGAAATGGGAAATAGTTGGCAATCTACAAGAGCCGTCTTTCAAATACATCTCGCCCCAACGTCCCATTCTGACAATATCTTTCTTATGAATATGTTGATAAGCAAAACTATATTCTTTTTCAGAAGACATAATAGGACAAGTTAACATGCTTCCTTTTTGTCTAGCACTTTCAGCTACTCTAACATAAAGCAGTATTTTATTATCACTAAGCCTAATTGCCGCAGGGTTTAAAATACCCTTTATCTCCCAATCTATAAAGCTCGGCTTAAAGTCGCTAGGCTTCAATAAAAGTTTATCCTGAATCCTCATATTCCTCTCTTTTTATCCTTTTATAGATAAATTCACATCAGTTTATATTACTTTCGAATATCTACCAAGCTTTTTATCTTTAGAATATAAAGATAAATATATATAGTAAAGGACGCTTCTATCTCAATGCCTGAAGGATATGATGGAGATGGTAGTTGTTATGCAGGATATTTTCGAAGCGATCCAGGGATTTGTTCTGACAACGCCGCCAGTGAAGGTATTGGAACAATTGTTGAACAGCCAAAATTTAAAAAAAGTCTTAGAACAAAGTTAGAAGATGCCGCTTGTGCTATTTTATTAAGTTTACCTTTAATTTTAGTAACTTATGTTAGTGGTTCTTGTATTTCAAAAATTAGTATGGTAAATACGCACAGACTTACCGGAGCCTCACAAGAGAATCGAGCTCTGGACCTTAATTACCATAACAATGGGGCGTTGCTAGAACGTGCTTTAACTGGATGGAATGATGGATTTGGTCCTTATCGACCATTCGACTCAACTTCTTCAAGATACAAAAGGTTTGATCTTGGGCATTAACCATAACAAAGAGGTATTGCTAATATTTAATCCAACTTTAATAAAGCCTGAGAGGGATATCCATCCTGACAACAACATTTCTATCAGAAATGGTATAAGTCACAAAATCATTTAGATTTGTGGTCTTATCAAAAAATCTTAGTTCTTAAGGTTTGGAGGCCATGGAAAAATTAACAACTAACTTCAATTTAAAGATTGGAAATTTTTCACTAGGACCAAAGATTTATTTAAAACAAACACAATCTACTTCTATTACTAGTGGATTCAATCTAGAAAAAGTCTTTATGCTTCTTATCTCGCATTGTTCAACAAATTCCCCTTGATGTATTGGTATTTCATTATACTTCTTTTTGCAAAACGCATTATCATAAATAGGAATTGAACCTTCAGGAAAGTCTCTATCAACGCTTTTTTGAACCTCCTGGAGCTTAAAAACTACTTCTTCTTTTCCAATTAGGATTTTATCTTCAGAACTTCTAATGCCTATAAAAAAGTAAAATAATGAAAACAATATCAAAGCGCAAAAAATCCCGTAAAAATGCCTTTGAAAAATCCGTCTTTTTTAATAGATTTCTCGCCATCACCATTCTTCTCCATATAATATAATATTAAATATAAAAATCTATCGTATAAATTTTTGATTTTCTACTTAAAGTTTAAATACTAACAGACATATATAAAAATATATTGAAAGGAGGGAGTATGGATAAAAAATACCACGAATACGGGCATACATTATTGCGTCTGGCTCTGGGAGTAATGTTTTTATTGGCAGGAATAAACAAACTTATGAATCCTGATGGTCCAATAGGAATGTTAACTGGGCTTGGATTTCCAGCACCAGCATTTTTTGCATGGCTATTGCTTCTGTCAGAAATTATATTTGGAGCCGCAGTATTAATAGGATGGAAAACAAAATATACAGTATGGCCATTGGTAATAATCTTGGCCATAGCAACGTTCACAGTTGTTATTCCAAACATTGGCAAAGGCGGTCCGATAAATTTAATGTTCCATTTACTTGGAATTGCTTCTTTAATAAGCATAGCATTAACAGGTCCTGGAAAGATCGCAATTAGTAAAGAATAAAAATACAATTGCTTTTTTATTTTTATTTAATATATTGATATGAAAAGAGTAGTTATAATAGGGGGAGGATTTGCAGGTTCTTATGCTGTTAGAAAATTGGAAAAGGATTTTGATGTCACGTTAATTGATACCAAAGACTATTTTGAATTTACTCCAGGTATATTAAGGACAATAGTTGAACCAAACCATATAAAAAAAATTCAGGTTCCTCATTTAAATTATATAAAAAGGGCTAGATTTATTTTAGGAAGAGTAGATAAAATTAATGAAGACTATGTCAAAGTGAATGGGAATAAAATTAAATTTGATTACTTAATCATATCCTCTGGTTCTTCCTATAACGCTCCATTCAAAGAAAAGAATATAATATTGGCTTCAAGAGCAAGAAATCTGCAAATATCTCATAAAAATCTAGAAACAGCAAAAAATATTCTCATAATTGGCGGAGGATTAGTTGGAGTGGAATTAGCTGCAGAAATCTGCACACACTATAAAGACAAAAAAATAACAATGATTCACGCAAAAAATAAATTAATTGAAAGAAACCCAAAAAAAGCCTCTAAATACGCTGAAAAGTTTCTCATAAGAAATAATATAAAAATAATATATGACGAAAGAGTTATAAAAATAAATAAAAAAACATTTATAACAAACAAAAAAAATAAGATAAAAGCAGACATGGCATTTCTATGTACAGGTATAACTGCAAATTATGAATTCATGAAAAATAATTTTTCTAAATACTTAAATGAGAAAGACCAGATAAAAGTCAATCAATATCTACAATTAAAAAAATATGATAATATTTTCGCGGCAGGCGATATAAATAATGTAAATCTAGAAAAAACAGCGCAAAATGCAATAGCACAAGCAAAAATAATAGTAAAAAACATAAAAACCATAAAAGAAAATAAGCTATTGCAATCCTATAAAGCAAAGCAAACACCGTTAGTTATTAGTCTTGGGAAATATAATGGAATCTTCAGCTGGGGAAAATTTGTATTTACAGGAATAATTCCGGGAATACTCAAAACACTAATAGAAAAAAGAGAGATGTTGAGGTTTAAGTTCTAGAACGCCTTTTTTCGAAGTTTTAAATACTCTCTTCCTTTTCCTTGCTCAATTTTTTCTAATCTATTAAGCTGAGATAAAAAGCCTCTAACCATTCCTTCATTTATTGGTCTCTCCCAATCGTTTGTAAAAATGTGGATCAAAAATAATATTCTCTTTATTCAACCCTCAAGAAATTTTCTGACATCTTTTAATTCCATTCTTTAAATAAATAGGCAGATGTTAAAAATGCTTTGTTGTGAAGGCGAAGAGATTTTGATATAAAACTTATGATCATATCGCCTTTTCCTCCTTTTGCAGGAACATGATGAATTATAGACGCTGGAGTTAATTTAGTTTTCTATTTGCTCCAGGGAAATGCACAAAGCGTCTCATAAATCTCGGAAACTTCATTAACATTTCCATTTGATTTCTTTAGAGCTTCTTGCCACAATTCATTTCTTACTTCTTTAACTTCAGCCATTGTTTTCAATATTTGTCTCTTGTTTACGGAGAGCACATAGACTTCTTCAAATTTTGAGATATTATTTATCTTCATGTTTTTCACTCCAAAACTATTTTTCCATTTTTATTAAAGACTGTGATGAAAACATGTTTTCTCTCACCCATACCTTCAAGTACAACATTGTATCCTTTAGTCTGCCATTCATAGGCTTCCAAAAATTCATGCTCACAGCCCGCGCAATTTGGTATCATTTTATGTGGTTTCTTACTCTGATTTATCTAAATAAGCAATTTTTTTGTTTAAGCTGACAAACAAATCAAAATTATTAAGTTCTAAGAAATCCATCCCTATCAATGTTGGAATTCTTGTGGCATTGTTCAGCTTTTCTTGTCCCTCATTTCTAAGTCTCGGAACATCTGCTACAAGAAAAGGCATATCCAAATTATTTGGTTTGCCATCCGAGTCTCTTATTGAAAACGCAAATTTATTTATTAATAGCATTGGTGTTCTTCCTTTTCCTAAGCCAGTTAATGGTGTTGTGCTTTGGAGATTAGTAAATGGAATATTTAGTTTTATTGCATCTCCAGCAGAAAGAATTGTTTTAGGAGAGCCAGTATCTATTACAGTCTCAATTCTGCCAAAAGACCTTGGTTGTCTTGAAAAAACAGGAAGAACTACCCTTATAGAACCATCAATTTTTCTTATCTCTAAGTTAAACCTCATTTTAGTAGAGAATAATTTCGCCCTTATCTGGGATATATTCTATAAGAACTCGACTAGGATCAATCCCTTTTTCTTTAATATCGTTTAACACATTTTCGAAATTATCCCCCATAGCAATGACTTGCTGATCTTTAATAGCTATAAATTTTCTTGCATATTTATGGCTAAATTCTGAGCTATTATTAGAGATAAATCTAGAATCAATTTCTAACTCATCAAATTCTTTAATTAATTCTTGTTCGGTCATGTTTTATAAAGACTATTGCGACTTATAAAATTATCGGGAGCTTCGTTTTACTCATTACTTTCATCCATTTTTTAATCGCTTCAGGATGTTCAGCATAATACTTTTTTGATCTCTCACCAATTCTTTTTCTTTCTTCTGGATTCCTCCTAAAAAATTCTTTCCTTATCTCTGACAATTTATTTCTATAATCTTGAGATTTCATCAACTCTCGCATTTTTCTTGAATGTTCCTTGCTCCATTCTGGATGCAATCTTGCAAATTTTTGTATCTTTTTTGATTGTTCTATCTTCCATTTAGGATTTTCAGAATAAAACTCCCTTTTTATCTTTGACATTAATTTACCCCATAACGGATCTTTCCAGTATTTTGACATTGTTTTCTTATACTGCTCTTTTATTTCCGGTCTTTCTTTATAGTATTTTTTAGTTCTTTCTGAATGTTTTTTTAATGCTTTGGGATCCTTAAAATATTTTTTTAAACCTGTAGAAGTGTGTTTACCGAGAATCTTTAATCTTGCATCCGTTTCCTTTGTTAACCCCTTGCTCCAAGATGGATGCCCCTTTCTTCCTTTAAGGGCTAAACTCAATTTTCTTTTAAATTCTTTAGAACGTTTCTTACCTTTATTAGCTAAACTTATCTTTTTCTTAACTTCCTCTGCTTTTCTATTGTTGCCAAAAATTTCTTCATAAGTCTTTCCTTTGTACAAAAGACTTAATTTCTTTTTCCATTCACTCTTTCTTTGTGGAGACATTCTTTTTTTAGCTAAACTTAATTTTTTCCTATGTTCTGCGGAGAGGCGTTTTCCCTTATTCCAAGAAATCTGTCCTTTATGAGAAATACTTAATTTCCTTCTTGTTTCTTTTGAAACTATTTTGCCTTTTTCAGATAAACTTATTTTCCTCTTTGTAGCTTCAGAAAGATGTTTCTTCATTTTTAATCTCATCAACAATATCAATCAAGTCCGCAATTTTATTAATTTCAAAATCTGCTCCAGAGTTCTTAACCTTTGGATTCCCATATTTTGCAAAAACTGTTTTTATTCCAAGAGCCCTTGCCCCCTTTACATCCCTCTCTGCTCTGTCCCCAACCATAAGAGCCCCTCCCGGTTTTATCTCGAGTAATCGTAAAGCTTTTCTGAAAATTTTTGATGATGGTTTTTGCGCTTTAATATCACTTTTTGTTATGACAAAATCAAAAAAGTCTTCAATTTTCATAGTTACTAGTCTTTCCCAAACCTTCAATACAGGAGCATCGCTTATAATAGCAAGCTTATAGTTTCGTCTTAATTTGATTAGTGTAGGAACTGTTCCAGAATAAGAAACCATATAGTTTTCCTTCATATTTCTGTAAAAAATTATTCCATGAGCTAGAATCTTATAATCAATTTTATCTTCGGTTCTTTCAAGAAATTTTTGGAATATTTTGTTATATTCTATTCCATACTTATCGTAAAGCTGAAAAAGAAGTTTTGTCGCTTTTTTCTTGTTAATTTTCAATCCTGCAGAAATCATAGCATCGATAGCAGCATTACAACAGTTCTTTTTCAATCTAAAAAAATCTATAAGGGTGTTATCAAGATCAAATAAAATTGCCTTTATCATTTTTCTCCTATCTTCTTAAATAAGATGTATCTTATAAAGGTTTTTCCCAAGTATAGACAAAGAAAGCATATTAAATAATAAAAAAACAAAATTTTGCAGGAACATGATGAATTATAGACCCTGGAGTTAAAATAGTTTTCTATTTTTAACTTTTTATTTGCAATTATAAGATTTTATAAATCCATATATTCTTTCTAAAGAATGCTTGATCCAAATAAAATAAAGAGGAAGATTCCAGTCAATGATTTTATAACTCTCATAAGAAAATATTCTTCAGAAAGTATTGAAGATAGCGGGCATGCTTTCAGAAGACTCAGTCAAAGGCAAAGAGAATTATTTACAATTGAAGAAGTCCGCAAAATCTTACTTAAAGACCATCCATTCCTTGTTGGAATTCAAGAAAACGATAATCATGCTGTGTTTTATAAACATCAAGGTAAGAATCTAAGGATGATAATTAAGCTGGAAAGCCAAAAGGTTAAAAATAGTCTCCTTTTATAATATCTTAGAATGGCAGATACCAAAAACATGAAAATGAAAGAAAATAAAGAAAGAATCTTAGAAGCAGAAGGAGAACTGGATTATGATTATGTAAATGACATTCTGCTCTTTAAAGTAAAAGATAGAGGGTATGATTTCTCTATAGAATTCCAGAATATGGTCGTAGATGTTGATAGCGAGCAGTTTATTGTTGGAATTCAGATTTTTGATGCTTCTAAGTTTCTAAAAATAGGAAAAGAGCATTTAAGAAAAATAACAAATTGGCAATTTAAAGCAAACCTTCAAAATAATGAGTTTAGGATTGACTTATATTACCAAGTTGTTGTAAGAAACCAAGTTGTAAACAATAATATTTATCCTATTATAGTCCAGCAAGATATGGGATTGCCTAGTCCGCAGATGGTTTCTACTGTTTAAATTTCTCTGTTCTTATCTTTTACCATAATATTAAGGTATACTTTACCATATTCAAATATTCGACCAAATTTAATTATTAGAAATAAATCATCCGGCAACCCATTCCGATCACCTGGGATCATACTCACAATCCGAAGATTGCCGATGGTAATAAATAATTCTGATGGTCAGAGTTGAAGATTATCTATATATTATATTAATAAAAAGTATAAGTATCTTTTGGAATGTCTGTCTTTTCTCCTCTGGATTTAGACTTTCTCCCAAAAGACTTTTTTATTATTTCAATTATGGATGGACTTCTAAATACATCTCGAAGTCTAATTTTACTTAACTCATCAACTATCATTTGATTGACTCTTTCTAATGGATGACAATAATCTGCAAAATACTCAGGATTATTCTCTAAAGGTATTCTGTGTTGCACATCAATGAAAGTTATGTTTGTTTTTCTTGCCACTTATAAGATTGCTTTCCGATATGCTTCTTTTAGTCTAGGTAAAACCCTATCTTTTTCACAAGATTTTTTATACCTTCTCTGTTCATACAATCTTCTTGCTTCTTGCACTTCTTTTCCCAATTCAGTTCCTTCTAATTTTTTTATTACTTCTAAAGATTCTTCTTTATATTCATCTGCTCTAATACATGGCTCCCAATCATAGTGAACAGGCGGGACTATTAGAATAGGTTTTGTTCCATATTCTCTAGTTATTTCAATCATAGAAATCAGATTTTTTCTGAAATCTTCTGTGGTTACTCTTTCTCCATCATTCTGCTCTGATGGTTTTTTATGGTCTATCCTAACTTTGTCTTCAAATTGATTATAAGTACAATCGTTATTCCCAAAGAAGATAGTTACGTAATCAACTCTCATCTGTTTTCCACTAATTTCCCTTAATAAAGTCTCTAAATACCTTCTTCCCTGATAGCTCGTATATCCTGGAACTCCAGAATTAATTACATTAGCAAATAATTGCTCTCTTAACAAGTCAGAATAAGTTTTATAATTAAAAAATGGCGAATTTGGATTCTCATTGCCTTTGAAAGTTTTATTGCTATCCCATCCACTTGTTGAAGAATCTCCAATATTTATAAAGGTAGGATAACCAGTTCTTACTTCTCCAAGTGCTTCATCCAAAGAGATGAATCTATCTGCGTAAATAACTCTTCTATTAGGAAATTTAAAACCTAAAAGTTCGTCTCCTTCAAAAATTCTATTGTCATACCCAATCATAAAAGGATTCTCTGAGAATCCATGATTAGTTTCTTGTTTATTTGTCATGTATAAGTAGTTACTTACTATCTTAAAAATATAGGCTCTCCAATAATGGAGAGTTATAGAAAAGCTTAAATAACATAAAATTCTCTGTTTATAATGGAAGAAAAGATATTCCAGAACTTAGGATTTACATTTGCAGAGGCAAAAGTTTATTTGACTCTATTGAAAATTGGCTCCTCAAAAGTCGGAAAGATAATTGAAAAATCAGGACTGCAAAGTTCTACTATTCATAATACTCTTCACTCTCTGACCGATAAAGGATTTGTTAAACACATCCTTAAAGGCAAAACTAAAATTTACCATCCTCTGACTCCAGAACTTATTTTAGAATCTTACAAAGAAAGAGAGAAACTATTTGAGGAAATAATTCCCCGACTCAAGTCCATGCAACAAACAAATAAAGAAATACAACAAGCAGAAGTTTATTCTGGAATAAACGGAATAAATATGATGTTAAACGAATTAATTAAAGAATCTAAGCCAAAAGATAGCTATTATTTTTTTGCAGTTGATGTTTCAGGACTAAATGCAGAAATACAAGACTTTTTTGAAAAGTATGATGTTAAAAGAAAAGAGAAAAAATTAAATGTTAAAGGCCTAGCTAGAAAAGAATTGAAAGGATTCTTTGAAAAGAGACCTTACCTAAAAGTAAGATACGTTGACTTTCCAATTCCCACAAATATAAGCGTATGTAATAATAAAATGGCACTAATAAATTGGGAGGATGAACCTAAAGGAATAATGATTACTTCAACACAAATTATTAAAAGTCAAATAGGCTTTTTTAATGAGATTTGGAATAAGGCAATCGAGCCCTAATTTTAGTATAGTAATAATAAAAGAGAGCGCCCCAACCGAGAATCGAACTCGGGTCTCATCCGTGACAGGGATGTGTACTAGCCACTATACAATTGGGGCTCACTTGAACTAGAAAAATAGGATTTTTAAAACTTGCCCCTTTAAAATTTTTATCTAAAAGAGTAGTAAACAAGGTTTAAATAAATCCATCATGCTAGAAAAGTATGAAAAAAATAACATGGGCAGTAATTGCCGCAACATTGATACTGCTCAATATAAACATAGCTTTCGCAGGATATTCTTATTATTATCCAAGATATGATAAATATAACTATCCAAAGTATAGTTATGATACAGAAGAACAATATGAAATATTTCCTAAGTATATTAACTATCCAGATATTAAAAACAAAGTATCTGACTCTAGTTCTACTTATGGATCATATACAAGAGATTATCAAGGACAAATAATAGAAAGAAAAACTAAATATAAAGAATCATTAATAATAGGAAAATCAGGCCGTGTAAGCAAAACTATTTCTGCATCATCAACTGAAAAGCTAATCGGACCATTAGAATATGAAAATCAAGTTTTTAGTAATAAAAATCAATATATACAAAATTATGCATATAGCCCAAACAATCCTTCTGTCTACGAAGGAGGCTCATTATGGAGATATAAAGAATCTTATGATGATAATAGCAGATCATATAATAAATATTATTATCAACCAAGATACGATTCCAACGGATATTATAATTGGAGATATTAGTATCTAGGGTTGATATTCTATTTTTTAAGACGATTATATATCAATATAGCAACGACAAATATCAGCATTATAACTATTCCAATAAGAAT
>CAYXLD010000011.1:0-26149 GCA_964465795.1 Candidatus Woesearchaeota archaeon | reverse complement strand
AATTTAGCTTTTTTTATTTTAATTTTTTGAGTTTGGGTTACTCCGGACAATGTCTATTCCTTACAAAAAGCCAAATTTTCAAAAAATCCAGCTTATTCAAGATTATTTATCTTTTTTCAATGACAAAATAATTCATAAAATTTAAAAACTAAAGACATTGCATAATTTCATGTCATATTTCTATATCGTGCCTGAAGGATTTTTAAAGTTCAGTATTGCAATGCAGATATTATTTGCATTAGTATCTTTTCTCGTTGCCTATTTTTCATTTAAGATATATAATTTATCTCGTCAGAGAGAAATTAAATTATTTGGTATTTCCTTCTTGCTAATTTCTTGTTCATATATCTTGTGGGCAATAATTCATCTATCTATAGTATCAGATTCTTTAATAAAATTAGTTAAACTTACAACTCCAAATTTAGCAAGATTGGGGCTAATCGCTGTTTCATTGCATGTAACTTTATTTATTATTGGCCTTTTAACATTGGCATATATAAACTTGAAGATAAAGCGGGGAAAGGTTTTTTATTTGATTACAGGCCTAAGCATGATTACTCTAATTGCCCCTTTAATAATTGTAAAAACAATTTATGAACCAGTCGAGTTTCAGTCATTGATGACTATCCTTATTGGATCAAGAATACTATCAATATTTCTTTTGACATTTATAATTTTTAATTATTTTGAAGAATACATAAAAAATAAGAATAAAAAGACACTAATGGTTTGGATAGCTTTTTCTCTTCTCCTGCTTAGTAATACTGACTTTATATTATCGCTTGCATATTACCAGGCATATATTATGGGAAATATATTAGAATTCATGGCATATGTTTTTATTCTAATAAGCCTGATTCTGACTATAAGAAAATGAACAAGAAAAGAAGCAGATTAGAAATAATCAAAGATATATTGGAAGTAATTAAAAATAGAAACGGCAGAATTAAACCAACGCATATTCTATATAAATCAAATCTATCATATGGCATGATGGAAGACTACTTAAATGAATTAATAAAAAAAGAATTTATTATAGAAAGCAAGTATCAGAAAAATAAAACATATTCAATTACAGAAAAAGGTAATGAATATTTGAATAGGTATAAACTTATCTTAGACTTTACCGACTCATTCGGATTAAATTAAACTCCAATGTCTATAATACAAAAAATATTTCTAATCAACATATCATTTATAAAAGGAGCGAATAATTATATCTATCATGAAAAGAGAAAACATCATAATTATTTTATCAATACTTGTTATAATAATGGCCAATATGGCAAGCTCTTTAGGAACAAAACTTTTATGCCTCACAGAGGGGCAAACTGTAAAATTATCAGAATGCAATCCTTCAATAAGGGATAAAAAATGCACAACTACGTCCTGTCAGATTTGTGTTAATGAAATTAGGGACGGAGTTTATTGTCCGGCAAATATAAATGATTGCACAGACCCATGTGTTGAGGTTTTTGATGACAGCGATTCGATTAATGTCGATGAACCAGAAGTAAATATACCCGTTATTACTTTATTAGATCCGCAGGACAGATTAATTATAGAAAAACCGACTAATCTAGATTTTTCCTTCAGAGTTACTGAAAGCTTTAATATTGAATCATGTTCATTAATGCTAGACAGCCAGGTCGTGGCAAAAAATACTGCAAGAATTCAGAGCAAAACAAATAAGATAAGTTTTGCAGTTCCCTTAGGTAGGCATGAATGGCATATAATTTGCAAAACTAAAGAAGGCAAGAGCACATTAAGATCTTCAAACAGAGTAATATTTGTAGGACAAGAATCATTTGAAAATGATGCAAATAAGACGGGAGGAATAGATCTTATTTCTCCTGTAGACAATTATCAGGCATCAGGACATCAAACAATTAATTTCGAATTTGAAATTTTGAAAAAAGATTTTAACACTGCACAATGCACACTTATAATAGATAATTCAATAAATAATACACTAAGTTTAATAAAAGAAAACAATTCTATTCCACATAGTCTTAACATAGGACGCCATACTTGGTTTATTCAATGCATTGACAGTACTGGTATAAATTTCTTTTCAGAGATAAGATCTTTAGTTCTTTCAGCCATAGAGGCCAATGCAGAAACTTCTTCAGGTGGAGGCGGAGGCATAGTAAAAAATAGTATTATAAGCAATGAAAAGGTACAAATAGAAGAAAATAACGAACAGGGGAGCATATTAACAGAATTATCTACAGCCAATGAGGAATCTGATGTGCTGTCAAATAACGAGCCCAACCAAATAGAAAGTATTTTAAAAGAAGAATCATCTGGAAATGGACCGTTCGGAATAACAGGAGCAGTAACAGGAGTGCGCAGTATTATAAACGCAAATAAAAGTATTGCAATTATTTTCATAGTAATAATAATTGCAGGTTTGCTTATGATTAATTTAGTTAGGAAAAAAAGAGAAAATAAAAATATTAACAGGATGATAAAAAGTCTGGCATAGCAAGATATATATAACTTGAAATGCAGTTATATAAAAAGAGAAACATGTCGCTTATTTTTTTCGCTATATTGCCGTTTTTGTTTATTTTCTCTTTTATAGTCTTTTTTAAATTGCCTGCACTAAAGGCAATGCCTATAGCTTTTTTGATTACATTAACAATAGTCTTGATATTTTGGCAAGTCGATCTATTGCTAATATCAGCATCTGTCATTAAAGGCATAATGATCTCATTGGAAATAATATTAATCATCTTTAGTGCAGTATGGATGGTAGCAATTCTTCAGGAAAAAAATGAAATTAAAGCAGTACGCAATTTTATAATTTCTATTTCACCAGATGTACGAATTCAGGCAATTATTATTGCCTGGCTTTTTGGAAGTTTAATAGAAGGAATTGCCGGATTTGGAACACCAGTAGCTTTAGTCGCACCAATACTTGTATCATTGGGTTTTCCAGCCATTACGTCTGTAATTTCAGCCTTAATTGCGAATTCAGCTGCAGTAAGTTTCGGTGCAGCAGGAACTCCAATTTTATTTGGCTTAGGAAAATTAGGATTTGAATCTCAATTATTAAAGGAAGTATATCAAACGGCCGCATTTTTTCATTTGATAGCATCAATTATAATACCTATCACAATTGTATATCTTGTTATTTCTTTGATTAATAAAGAAAATAAAATAAGAAACATGATTGAGACAATTCCATTCATTATATTGTCATGGATTTCATTCATTGTTCCTTATTATCTAACTGCAATTTTTATCGGCCCAGAACTTCCATCAATTATGGGGGGATTTACGTCAGTTATTGTAGTATCTTTCGCATCTCATTTTAAAATTCTGACTCCAAGAAATACTCTCTCTATGCTAAATAAAAAGAATAAATTGAACAAATTAGAATTTAAACCAACCTTGCTCGGTATCTTGCCCTACGCACTAATAATAATTTTTTTGACTCTATCAAGAACAATTCCAATTATAAAGAACTATCTATCAAATTTCATTATAAAATGGAGTATATTAAATACCGGCATAATTTATCAATTCCAGCCATTTTACACACCGGCATTCTTTATAATACTATCTACTATGATATTTATTTTAATTTCAGATTCAAAAAAAATAGAGATTAAAGGATCATTTGTTAAGACAATTAATAGAATAAAAAAACCAGCTATCACATTAATATTCGCATTAGCTTTTGTTCAATTATTAATAATCACTCAAGAAAATAATCTAAATATCTCAAGCATACCAATATTAATTGCAGACAGCTTATCTAATATTTCCAAAGAATTTTTTATTTTTATCTCACCTATCATAGGCATATTCGGAGCTTTTATCACAGGCAGTAACACATTGTCAAACTTTCTTTTTGGCACTGTTCAATCACAAACAGCCATTTCTTTAGGAATTTCACAATATTTAGTTTTAGCATTACAGGTTGTTGGTGGAGCCATAGGGAATATGATAGCTATTCACAATATATTAGCAGCAAGCACAACAGTAGGTCTTCAAAACAAGGAATGGAAGATAATAAGAAAAACAATTTTAGTGGCTTTAGTCTATGCATTAATCGTGAGCATATCAGCATTTTTCTTTTATATTTATTAAATCTAATCTAGGATTTATATAAATAATCTTGTCTATATTTTACTGCGACAAAATCATTAAAGATAAAAAATATTATTAGGAAATTTTTAGGTTTTGAAGAATTTAAGAGAGTTCCTTCTAATATGGCAATTGGATTTTTGGAAGCCAGCGGACATGGTCCATGGTTAATGAGAATAGGAAATTAGAATTAGCATAATAATGTTTCTCTGCCGACTACTTTAATAGTTTGAAGATGAATAGGTTTGTGATGTATATTTTAAAAAGATAGTTTAAGTAAGGTAATCAAGGATTATTCTTTCATTACATCTTTTAAATATTAAAATATTTTATTCCTGGGATTTCTAATTCAACTTTATTTTTTCATTTAAGATATCTTTCTTTGTGCTTGTGTGGGTCTATTTTCATTTAACTACAAAAAGAATTGCTCTTATAAGAAAAATGTAAATCTCTTACCCATCAAAAGAGACATTTATTGGATACGCCCGGACCAGGGCCGGGGCATTTTGTCCAGAATTCAGAGACTCTTTTTTATTTTTTGTCCTATTTATGAGTTTAAGATGAGTGAGTATTTATATTTTTCTTTTTAACTTATTTTTGTTCAAGCTCCTTTCTAATCTCTTTTAACAAAGGATTAAAACAAGCGTATGCAATAGATACGGCATCTTCGGCTTCTGCCTTTGTTGGAATGTAGCCATAATAGTTAATGCTATGCCTCAGTTTTCGCAAGCTATCAATAAGCTTAATAGGCCGATCAGTTTTTACCGTAACCTTCTCAAGTTCTTTTATCTGTTCTATATGGTCTTGAGAAACTATTCCTTTAGAAACTAAGAGAGCATCTCCTAGCATACGGAAGCTTTCATAAATATTTCTTATAATATTAAATGCAGACTCGTCAGTAATAATTTGTTTAAGAGTGAATTGCATCTCTCGCTCTGCTGCGTTGATAATGCTAAGAGCGTTTTTCTTATCGTAGTGTTTTATTCTGCTATTCATACCCTCACCTCCATAAATCCATCTAAAACTATTCCATTAACAATATTTGCAAAGAGGTTTAAATCTATTTTGTTGCGTGAGAATATATGCAAGTTTATAGGAACATTTTTTCTATATCCCAGCTGTTCTATTTCTCCTAAGCGAACAATCTGCAATTCATGATTACCAACAATTTCAACAGCTATATCTATATCACTATCTTCCACATCGCTTCCCCAGCGATAACTCCCAAATAAAATAATTGCCCTTGGAGAGGGCACTAATTTATAGACGGCGTCTAATACTCCTGATTCATAAATAATATTGAGATTATAAGGAATTTTCTTTGTGATAAAATAGGGATGTTTTTGGTTTGCAGATAGTAACCAGGCTTTCCCGATAACATCTTTATTTAAAAATTGTATTTGCGCTAAAGATTCAACAACTTGCTTTGTAGCTGTCTTAGATGAATTAATATATTTAGATAAGTCAGTAAGCCCTATTTTTGTTCTCGGATATGCGTAAAACCAGACTAAACATTTGTCAAGAGTTCGTTCTAATTGATCTACATTTACATTTTTTAAGAGTGCCTTTGTTTTTGTTTGTTTCATAGTTATGAGTATTTTTAGAACTTTATAAACTTTTCTATTACTCAATGATTCTTAAAAAGCTCAACTGAACTTTATTAGAACTATATATAAATCGAGACATTTATTGGATACGCCCGGACCAGGAATCGAACCTGGATATCCGTGAGGAAATCGGATTAGCAATCCGACGCAGTACCATTGTGCCATCCGGGCATGAAATATTATAAAATAGTAGCTTATAAGGTTTATTATTTTTCTTTTAATCCTTTTTCAGCTCTTTCAATCATATTTTTCTTCAAGCCTATAAAAATGCCACCAGGTTTTCCGCCAACATAACTATTCTCTCCAGGTTTTATAATATCATTAAGTCCATCTAATTCTATATCTAAGTGAGTAACGCTGGCTCCAGATTTGCCTTTCAGATGAATATAAACATCCGCCTTTCCAATTTTAATTTTTCCCTCTCCAGGCCCGCTCATTTTTGCTTATCCTGCATATTTTGTACATCAGCAATATAATAAAATCCAGAAATTATTCCCATGACTCCGGTAAATATTGATACAGGGAGGGAGAAATAAATCCAAGAAGGATAATAAATGCTTAGCATCAATGAAGGAAGCGCAAATCCTTGGGAGAAAGTTGTTACCTTTGCTATATATCTAGCATTAGGAAAGCCCTTTCCTGAAAAGAAAGCAACAATTGCCGAAGGCGCACTTATTATCTCTCTTATCATAATTAGCAATAATTGGATTCCATGTAGAGAATCTAATTTTTCATTTAATCCGAAAACAATAAAAAATGCAAGAGCAGTACCGATCCATAAAAACCGATCAGCAACCATATCAGCCTTTGCGCCAAATTCAGAAACTAGGTTATATTTTCTGGCAATTCTACCGTCAAACCAATCAGTAATCGCAGCTATCGAAAAAACAATAACTATAAATATAATATTTCTATCAGTAAAAATCATATAAACAACAACAAATGTTAAGATCATTCTGGCAATATTTAAAATTGTTGGAAGTGTTAATACATCATTTTTAATATCTTTAACCCTTTTTTTCATTCCTTTTTATATATGGCAAGGTTTAAAAGTCCTACTATCACTTCTAACACTATAGCGGTGTAGAGGAGCCTGGAGTCCTCGCAAGGCCCATATCCAATTCGAAGGAAATTCCTTAAGTGGGGTACCTTGAGACCACTGGTTCAAATCCAGTCACCGCTATTTATTTCATGGAAAAAAGAGTATTCATAGTTCATGGATGGGGAGGAAATTCCAATGAATTGTTGCATAAATTGTTAAAAGAAAGATTTTCCAAAAAAGGATTTCATGTTTTTGTTCCTGAAATGCCTAATTCTAATAAACCTAAGATAAATGAATGGGTTTCTCATTTAAGTAGAATAGCGGGAAAAGTTGATGAAAACACTTATTTCATAGGACATAGCATAGGATGCCAGACAATTATGAGATATTTAGAAAAATTAGATGAGAAGGATATGACAGGAGAATATATATTTATTGCAGGATGGTTTAATTTAGACAATATGGAAAGCGATGAAGAAAAAGAGATTGCTAATCCTTGGATTAAAAATAAAATAAATTTAAAGAGAGTAAAAAATATTGTAAAAGAAATTAAAGTTTATTTATCAAGCAATGAATTTTATGGGCTTGTTGGAGAAAATACTAAAATTTTTAAAGAAAAATTAAGTGCTAAAGTAATTATTGAAAAAGACATGGGCCATTTTACAGATGAAGAAGGTAAAGAAAAACTATCAAAATTTGTTAGTAAATTGGATTTTTAATAAAATATGAATAAATTTCAAAGATAGAAGAACTTAATCTTTAGAAGCATTCTTCCATAATTCATTAAAATATGCAAGAAAAGATTGAGAAGTTTCATTATCCTTTATATAAATAACAATAGGATCAGCCTTCCTTATTAATATAATAATATTCTCGCCATAAATAACAATTTCAGATGGAGTATTATCAAATAAAAATCTCTTTTCCTTAATCTTTCCAATATTTTTTTCTATAGTTTTCACATAATCTCTAGAAGATTCATTAAAAATAATTTTAGTCTTTATTCCATTATCTAAAGCAATTTTTCTATATTTGCTAAAAAATAATTCCAGTTGTAATTCTTTTACGCTTTTTCCAGCTCCTAATATATAAACTTCCTCTCCTCTTTTTGCTTTAGATAATAAATTTCCATAGACAGTTTCCATTCCCTTCCAGCCCCTATAAACCTCTATTATACTATTCTCACTTACACTCTCATATAAATTATCTAAAGACGGAAGGAATTTATTAAACTCCTTTTCCTGCTCAACCAAAGCCTCTTTTTTAGTCGATATATAATCTTTAATTCTTCCTGGACTCGCTGCTCTGAAATATTTTACATTATTTCTAGCAATAAAACTAGCTAATCCTTTATCAATCAACTTATCTAAAACGTCATAAACTTTAGAGGCAGCTATTTTAGCTTTTCTAACAATCTTTCCCTTACTCGATTCCCCAATCTCAAGTAATGCCAAATATACTTTTATTTCAGATTTTGTCAATCCAATATTTTCTAAATACCTGCTTAAATCATTCATAGCCCCCTCATAAGGGGGAGCCTATATTTAAGTCTTATGTATTTTCCCTTACTTTATGGAAAGGCTTCAGTTGAATGATATTGAAATAGAATTAAGGCATTCTCTAAAAACAGATATAGGGTTTGTTTATGAGTTAATGTATCATAATCTAGGATATTTATTCAAAGAGAATACTAAAGAAAAATGGTCTAGGGAGAAATTTAAAAAAAATTTTGAGCCTAAAACAATTACTATCTTAGAACATGAAGATATGCCTATTGGTTTTATGCATCTAGAAAGTAAAAGCAGAGAAGAAGCTTATTGTGGAGGATTGCATCTTTCAGAAGATTATCAAGGTAAAGGAATAGGGACAGCAATGCTTTATCATGTCTTTTCTAAATTATCAGAAGATAAATATAAATCTCTAACAGGGAAAGTATTTAAAAATAATATGGCCTCATTATCTTTACTTAGAAAAACTAATTTCAAAATAGAAAATGAAATACCAGAAGAAAACTCTTATTTCGTAAGGAGGAGTCTATAATAAAATGACACAACCGTCTAAATATTTCGCTATTATTTCATCCATATTTGTTGCAGTCTTACTTATTTCTAATACGGTTGTAACAAAACTTTTTAGTCTAGGCCCATTTATCTTTACTGGAGCAATTTTTGTTTTTCCTATCAGTTATATTTTTGGAGATATTTTAACAGAAGTATATGGTTATTCAAGATCTAGAATAATAATCTGGACAGGTTTCTTTTGTTTATTACTAATGGCTATTCTTTATTATATAGTTGGTCTTTTACCTTCTGCCCCAGGATGGAATAACCAAGAAGCATATCAAGCAATTCTAGGAATAGTTCCAAGAATAGTATTCGCTTCATTTATAGGCTATTGGGCAGGGGAATTTTCTAATTCATTTATATTAGCAAAGATGAAAATACTAACAAAGGGCAAATATCTCTGGACAAGAACTATCAGTTCAACAATAGTTGGAGAAGGTGTAGATACTGCATTATTTATATCAATAGCTTTTTTTGGAATTCTGCCAAACAATATCCTCTTAATAGCAGGTCTTTCAGGCTACGCATTCAAAGTAATATTTGAAATAATTGCAACCCCTATAACTTATCTCATAGTCGCTTTCCTAAAAAGAAAAGAAGGAATAGATTATTACGACTCTAATACTAATTTTAATCCTTTTCAATTAAAACAATAGAGCTACCCATAATAAACTCTCATTCCGCTAATATCATAAAAAGCTTAAAAAGCCGATCTGAGTTGGCTTTTATAGCACTATCTGTTTTGCTGTAACTTTTTATATCATTCAAATAATTCTCCAACGCTGAAGCATTGTCTTCTTCGCAAGTCATAAAAAATCCAAAAAGAAAATCTTCACATTCAGGAATATTAGAAGCCCATTTTTCAAGCTTTCCCATATGAAATTTCATTAAAATTAGCGCTCATAAACATTTTTATATTTATCTTTTATATATAGTAAATGGCACAATTAACGTTAGGCATTGATGATGCTGGTCGCGGACCTCTAATAGGCCCTATGATTCTAGCAGGCGTTCTCATAGATAAGAATGGAGAAGCTGTTTTAAAGAAGAATAATGTCAAAGACTCAAAAATAGTCTCGCATCCAATTAGGATAAAATTAGCAGAAATAATAAAAGAAACAACTTTGAATTATCATGTTACAAAAACATTTCCAGAGCAGATAGATAAGGCAATCAATTCAGGAGTAAATTTAAACACTTTAGAAGCAATGAAAACTGCAGAAATAATAAACGAATTAAATAATAAAAAAAATAAAATTAAAGTTATTGTAGATTGCCCATCTGTTAATATAAAGGCATGGAGATCAAAACTTTTGGAATTTATTGAACATAAAGATAATTTAGATGTTGTTTGCGAACATAAAGCAGATGTAAATCATGTCTCTGTTTCAGCAGCATCAATCCTGGCGAAAGTTACAAGAGAAGAAGAGATTTCTAAGTTAAAACAGGGGTATGGCGATTTTGGAAGCGGCTATCCTTCTGATCCCTATACTAAAAAATTCCTCAAAGAACAGGGAAACAATCTGAAAAATTCAGGATTATTCAGAAAAACTTGGGCAACTTGGAAGTCTTCGTTTCCTGAGGCAAATCAAGCTTCACTAGGAGATTTTTGAGGCTCCTGATTTTCTTTTACAAGACTATTTTTTAATAGACTATCATTTAGTTTCAAGCTTAAAATTTTTGAGATCCCATCATGCATACTTACACCATAAAGTGTATTTGAATTAATTATAATAGCATCATTATGCGTTATAACAATGTATTGGCCAGATTTCATATATTGGTTCAATAAAACAGAGAGCCTTTCAGAATTTCTTTTATCTAAAGCAGCATCAATTTCATCAAATACATAGAAATGGTATGGTTTATATTCTTGAATGGCGAATAATAAAGACAATGCAACTAATGTCTGCTCACCTCCAGAAAGCGAGGTAACATCAAAATATTTTCCTTTTGCAAGCTTTACAACAATAGTTAATCCGCCTGAGAAAATATCTTCCTTATTCTCAAGTTCAAGATAAGCTATTCCTTTAGAGGAAAGTTTTGCAAAATTTTCAGAAAATAGGCTATTTAGTGATTTGTATGTTCTAATAAAAGTTTTCTTTTTCTTTTGGTCAATTTCTTCAATTATTTTCAAAATTTGTTCTTTTTCCTTTTGAAGTGTATCAACTTTTTCCTGAACAATATCATATTCTTTTTTTATTCCTTCATATACCTCTAGAGCCCTCATATTAATCGAGCCAATATTCTGCAACATTTCTTGTGCCTTTTTTAATCTGTCTTCAATAGAGGCAATACTTCCTTGCAGCAGCTCAATTCCAGGATATTCTGAAAGTTCCATTTCTAATGCCTCTCTCTCGGCATCGAGTTTAGCCTTGCCGATTTTTAAATAATTAATCTGTTCATCGATTTGTCTGTGTTCCTGTATACCTTCACTAAGAGATATATTTTTTTCCTGAATCTCTAATTGCAAAGAATCCCTTTTTTCAAACATTTTTTTAAATTGCTTTTGCAATTCTTCCTCTTTTGATTCTTTGTCTTCCAATTCAGACAATTTTGACTCCAGTTTTTCACTCATATCTCCAATATTGCCGCCTATATCTTCAAGGTCTTTCGAACTTCTTTTAATAATATTGTTGATATTCTCGAGCTCCCTTTCTTTATATAATAAAGTTGTATCAATATCTTCATTAGTTCTTGATGAGATCTCTTCTATTTCCATGATTTTTCTATGATATTGCTCTTCTATATTCTCTACGTCTGAAGATTTAGATTCAAGTTTGTTCATCTTTTCTTTCAATCTTTCAATCTCAGATTTTATCGACTTTTCTTCTTCTATAAGTCTTTTCAATTGATCTTTTTTTTCATTAACATTTCCATGATTAATAAGCTCAATCTCTCCTTTAGAGAAATCATTCTCAAGTTTTGTATTATGTTTTAATATCTCTTCTCTTTCATTTCTTATTTTCAATAGCTCATTAACTGCATTTTCTTTTTTATTTCTTGAGTCAATTAAATTTTCTTCAGCGTTTGAATACACGTGAGACTTATGCTCCTCTGTAATTTTACTATGGCATAATGGACAAACATCAAGATTATTCATATCTATCTTTAGCTTTTCAGAGTTATTTATTGAGGAATCACACACAGATTTTATTCTTTCATTTTCAAGTTCTTTTTGATGCAAGATTTTTACTCTATCTCTATTTTCAGAAATTTTCTTTCTATAATTTTGTATTGAGTTTAGGCAGGAGGTCTCTGTTTCAAAGATTAAATTTCTGGAAAGTTCTTCCATCCTTTTAACTAAAGATTCAGATTCAGTTTGCACTCTGGTTAGCTGTCTCTCTTTATCTCTACTTCTGTCTTTCAATGCTTGAAATTCTGCTCTCCAGATTAAGAGTTTTTTTCTTTCGTTTTCAATAATATTAAGGCCTTCTTTTTTCTTTTTAAGTTCAGAGGCTTTTTTTGCCATTAAAGGGGACGATTTTCTTAATTCTTTAATCTCATTTTCTAATTCAGGGATAGAGCCTGTCATTTGTTCTATTCTTCTTTCTAATTCTTTTCTTCTATTTTCATAGCTTTCTCTCCTTACTCTTAAGCCTTCTATTTCAGCTCTTAAATCAGCAATATCATTATGAAGAGTTTCCTGCTCGAATCCAGTTGCCTGCTGTATGCTCTTATTTATAATGTTTATATTATGATTCAATTCTTCTATTTTTCTTTCTATATCCTCAATCTTTTCCTTTGTTTTCATCTTAACTGAATCCTTATCAAAAATTGTTTTTAGCAACAATTCAAGTTCTTTTTTCTTTTCCTCCATTCTTTTAGATAAGATACTAGCCTTTGCTCTTTTTACCATTAATTCTGAATGCTTGTATTTTTCAGCCTGGGCTTTTTCTCTTTCTAAATTCCTTAGATATGAAGTCCTTTCTCTTAGAATTGTAGAAATTTCTTTTAATCTTTCATCAGTCTTATTTAGCTCATGTAGGGATTTTTCCTTCCTAGACTCATAAATAGAAATACCGGCAACCTCTTCTATAATCTTTCTTCTTTCATCAGGATGCATCTTAACTATACCCTGAATCTGGCCCTGAAGAATTAAATTAAATCCATAAGGGTCTATCCCTGCTTGTGCCAGCATTTCTATGACTTCATTTCTTGTTTTCAGTTCCCCATTTATTTTGTAGCCACTTTGACCATTAATTCGAACTATTCTTTTAAGGCTTATCTCATCGTTATTGATAGAAAAAGCCCTATCACTATTATCAAAAATGAGTTCAACATAAGCTTCTTTAGCAGGTTTTACATACTTTGAACCCATAAAAATTAAGTTTCTAGCTTTGGCAGCCCTCATTGATTTAATAGATAATCTGCCAAGGGCAAACAATAAGCTATCTGCTACATTGGTTTTTCCGCTGCCATTAGGCCCTATAAAGACATTAATTCCTTTGTCAAAAGGTATCTCTGTCCTTTTTGCAAAACTTTTAAAACCCTGCATAACCATCTTTTTAATATATGCCATAGCTAAATTAGGAAAAACTCTATATATAAAACTTCAGATAACCGCTATTCTTATTAAATATTAATACTTATTATACTATAATTAAAAAATTAATAAAAAAGAAAAAAAGAAAAAGTAAAATAAAAAAATAAAAAAATAAAATTAAGAAAGTCTAATAATAGCTTTCTCCGAATTCTTCAGATTTTTCTGGTTTCCTAGTTAAAAGAACAATCAGCACAATTAATAGCACAACAAAAATAACTGCCAAAACAACTGTTAATAAAACAGTTGGATTTGTTCTAGCTATATTTTCTGCGTTACTGCCTTCAATTTTAGCTGTAAATTCTTCTCTTGTAACTAGTTCGCTGCCAGAGTGAACATTTACTGCAAATTTATAAGTTCCAGTTTTATCTCCAACAACTTCTAATTTTACAGTTTTGCTTGTTCCTGCAGGCACAGCAATAACTGGTTCAGAAACATCAACTTTCAATTCACTTGGTGCGTCTATAACCAATTCAAATACGCCTACTTGATTTCCAGAATTAACCAGAACCAGGCTGTATTCTGCTGTTTCTCCAGAGTCCATAGATCTGCTGTGTATTGGAGCTACAACTTGTGTTTCTCTTTCAGCTCCAGTTACAACAATCTTTTTTGTAATTGTAGTAACAGCATCTTCATTAGATGCTTCTATTTCAACAACATAGGTTCCTGCTGGAGTATTTGCAGGTATTTTCAAAGATAATCTTCTTTCGTTTGTATCTTCTCTGTCTTCAAGCTGTCTTCCATTTATAATAGGGTCAGCCATTGAGTAGATATCTCCAAAGTAAGATTTATCTTCAATATTCAAAGCAGGTATCCTGGCAACTACAAAGGTGTCTTCTGAAGTTTGTCTTCCTCTGTTCTTTACTACAACATCAAGAGATAAAGTATCTCCCGCGTTTACTTCATTGTTCATATTTACATCAAGAATCTCCAATGAATTGGATTCTCTTTGTACAGTCAGATCAATGCCGAAAGAATCAGTGACACCTAGATCTCTGCTTTCTACAGTTACATGTAAATCAAGGTCATCTTCTAGATCTTCTTCATCTAGATTAGCAGGCATTCTTATCAAAAGAAGCCAACTATATGTTCTGTCTTTCAGAACAGCAAATTCCTTTGTAACTGAAGCGATCTCTTTATCGCCAGCAATCCAAGCTCTCACTCTGACATCTTCAACAGTATCACTTGCTTTGAAAAAGACTCTTACTGCCACAGTTTGCCCTGTTTCAATAGCTACAGGTTGTGTGCTTAAGACATCAATTTCATTAACTTGCAAGCCAACTATATTTCCAAAACTAGTGCTAGAACTTACAATAGGCAATATTGCTAATGCAAATAAAGCAACAAGGGAAACCAAAATTTTTTTGGATGTCATGTTTTTTTCTTAAATTTAGTTAATAATAACACTTTTTCAGCTTTTATAAACTTTACGGTAATAACAAAATAAACACTATTTAAAAGTTACAAAGTAAAGTAGTAACAAATACACCATAAACTTTATTAAGGTATAGTTGCGTATACCTTAATATACTGAGTATGGAAATAACGACGATAAAACTGGCTAAAAAGACAAAATTAAGGTTAGATAAATTAAAATTGCACAAAAGGCAAAGCTATGACGAGGCAATACAGCATATCTTAGAGATTCTTAATATATGCAGAATCAATCCAGAAAAAGCCAGATCAAAACTAGCAGAAATTGACAAAATACACGCACAGCTCCATAATCAAAAAGATAAAAATTGATCTTCGCAACCAAGTATGTATTCTGTCAAATCTTCTTGTTCTATATAGGCTGTCTCTGCAGATAATATTAACTTCAAACTTTGCATGTGATTAGTAGGACAGAACTTGATTTCTTTAATAGCCTCTTGAAATCCATATTTCTTTATTTTTTCAAGAATAATATTCCTGCCTTTAATCACTTCTTCCTTATCTTCGTCATCATATCTAAATTCTCCCCCGACAACATATATTCTACATTTTTTGTTATCTTTGACATCTTTTCTCAAATCTCTAAAAAGTGGATCAATACGAGCCGAGTAATCATGGCCATAAGAAGGATAATGTGCTAAATATCCTCTTTTCTTATATATTGCTCCAAGTGCTATGCAGGGCCCTAGACCTCCAGTATATAATTCATATGGGGCACCCGCTTTTTTATATTCACCTATCTCAACCTTTTTTTCTTTCATGAAAATATATGTTAAGAAAACTTATAAATTTATCTAAACATCTCCCTAGCTAATTTCATCCCTTCAACACAATCTTCAATCATGGAAGGCGACTCATTAATTACAACAATATCCCTGTCTTTAGGCAGATTCTTCAGCAAAGTTTCCCACTCCTTACTTTCTGTTTTCCTATGGTGCTTTTCTCCTTTTTCCCCATAAACAATTCCAGAAAAATGAAGATGCCATTTCTTTGCAGGAAATAACTTCTCAACTTTAGAGTAATCAACTTTCTTATCCCTTGCTAAAATATGCGCAAAATCAATGCAAAATCCGCATCCAGTATCTTTTACAAGTCTGGAGATTTCTTCAATACTGCCAAAAACATTAACCTTCCCCATTGTTTCAGCCCCAATCTCTATCTTCCAGCCCATTTTCTTTATTTCTTTTAAAATATCTAAAATCCCATCTCTTATATTATTATAACTCTCATTCCTATCTTTAGAATAATAGCCAGGATGAAAAACTACTATTTCTGCTCCCAACAATTCCCCAATATCGCAACAATCCAGGATTCTTTTTTTCGTAGCCTCTCTCTTGGCTTTTTCAGAAGAATTCAAATTAACGTAATAAGGAGCATGAATGCTTAAAGCAATATCTAATTCCTTTGCTTTCTTTCCTATTCTTACTGCATCTTCTTTGTTTTTTATATAAACTCCATATGTAAATGCAATTTCACAGGCTTTCAATCCCAGCCCGTGATATTCTTCAAGAGTCTTCTCAGCAGTTTTTATGCTTCCAAGTCCAGCAGGACCGAGTCGAATATTCATAAATAAAAGGAATCAAATGACTTTTAATATTTACTCTCATCACTGTATTGTTGCGTCTAAGGGTGTGTAGGTCCAAGAGAAATGTTACCCTATAATTCATAATGCTTCTTATGTCTCTTAAATTGAAAATAAACAGTAGCAGGAGTTAACCCACGAAGACTTTCATGATTATACATCATTCTCCACAACTTCAGATCTCCTTTCCAGTGAGGAAGTTCAGCTTGAATAGTTCTCTGGATTGCACTAACTTTTCCAACAGTGGCGGGCTTATGGGCTCCAGAGTGAATGTGAATTATTCCATGCTTATCACACCATTTATCAAACTCGCTATCATTCCCTTTAACTCCACCAAACTCCGGACCATTATCAGTCAGAATTTGTTTTGGCTTACCATGCCTTCTTATGCAATCCTCAAGGATTGCTATCATAGCTTCTGTGGTATTACTTTTATCTCATAAGTGCCTAAGCAATATCTTGAACAATCATCCACAACAGGAACTTTCCAAGTACCATCATCATTTTCATCTCCATCGATTTGCCACATATCATTTGGGTATGGTCTCTCAAACCTTGCCCATTTAAGCTTTGTACCTTCCATCACACTTCCCTTCGATAAACCTGTTTGTTTTATTATCCTTTTGACTGTTGATACAGACATATCAATTCCTTCATTCTGAGCTTGTATCCTTGTTTTCTTTGGACCGTATCCAAAGTTTTTTCTTATCTTCTCAACAATCTTCTTTTCTTCTTCAGAAAACTTAACTGCTAATTTAGATGGTTTTTGTGAGGTATCTCTTAAATCCCAATCAGAAGAATAAAGCCTATTCATCCAGCGAATCAAGGTCATCTTAGTTACAGAATGACTGAATTTTTCTTTTAAAAACTGGATAGTTTCCTTGTAAGTTTTTCCTGAGTTCTTGTATTTTATTGCCTCTCTTCTAATAATCTCTTTCTTCATACCTCCCTTGTTATATTAATTCCTTTTATTTTAAGAGGCAACAAATGTCATGAACCTACACATCTTCCCTTTTCTGTCTGTTATTTTATAAAGTCTAGTTCTAGCAGTTACCATATCAGAAGATGCACATAAAGCTAGGTATATAGGTCTTGGTCTTTCATAGCTAATAGAAACATGATATGCATTAGCATCCGTTTTTCTTGCCGCAAATGCTGCTTTCTTAGCATAATATTCGGATCTAGGATCACACCTATCGCTATACTCTAAAACAGAACTTAAAAATCCAAAGTCATTATCAGAAAAATCTGAAATCTCTCTAGTAGGTGTTATTAGTTCTACTTCCAATTCCAATCCTTTTTCGTCTATGAAACATTCTTTCTTTGGATCCCAACTTATCTGTTCTAGTTTTTTTGTTCCATTTTTAACTACATTAATCTGATTTAAAATTTGTTGTCAATATATTTAAACCTTTGTATTTTAGCTACTTTATAGTTAATACTATCCAGACATAAAGTTTAAATAATCTACATATATATACAATTGTATATGAAAACAACAATAAGACTAAATCAAACAACAAAAGCAGAACTAGATGCTTTCAAGCAATACAAAAGTGAGAGCTATGACGAATTAGTGAGAAAGCTTATTTATTTGGCTAAATTAACCGAGAAAGAACCCAAACTTAGCCAAAAAACTATTCTTGAGATAAAAGAAGCAAGAGAAAGAATTAAGAAAGGCGAGTTCTATACAGAAGATGAAACTAAGAAGATTCTTGGCTTGTAAAAAAGATGTATGAACTTAAATTTGATAAGAAAGCTACTGATTTTTTGAATAAACTGGAGAAAAAAGATAAAGAAAGAATTTGGGATAAACTTCAGCAATGCAAGTTGAATCCTTTTCATTTTCTTGAGCATCTTGAAGAAATAGAAGGTTTTAAGTTAAGGGTTGGAGATTATAGAGTGATTATTGATGTGGATAAAACTAACCAGATTTTACACATATTGAAGATTGGACACAGAAAAAATATTTATGAAGACTAACTAGAAAAATTTTCTCGCCGACCCACCCTTAAAATTTGTCTAAAATTAATCTCGCTTGCCACGCTGCGCTCTCGCCTATTGGCGAGGAGAATATTCATCAAAAATTTCTTTAGGAAGATATAATTTTTGTCCATTGAGTTCTGTTCCTGTGCCATATAAAATTTTCTCTTGTGTTGAATCGATACCCCACCACAAACCCGGATGTCTATACATTTCATCAACAACTTTGTCCTCGATTCCGTCACCATTTCCATCCTCAAATCGTACTGGTCTCGGTTCTCTTGCATGTATTTTTGCTATATAGAATTGGAACCCTACTGATCCTAAAATAACAGCACATATAGAACACCCCATAAACTTTAAAAATTTTCTATCATCAGTCCCAAAACCTAGATAGTCTTTTATTCCCATATAATATAATCGAGATTTATCTTTATAACTCTTTCTGTTTTCTAATAATCTCGCCCAAAAACGCTTCGTCGCCTTCGTGTCGGTCGGAATTTTCCCAAATTCGCCTACAGCAAACTTCTCTTAATCGCGATGTTGTGTGAAATTCAGATTTAGGCTCTGGAGTCGCTAACGCTACAGAATGCTTATATTTTTAGATCTCAATTAAATTATTAAACTCGAATCTGTTTTATTATTATATGGAAAGAGAAGAAGATAAAAAATTCTTTGAAAGGGTTTTAGAAGCCAATAAGAAATATTACACAAATTTTAAAGAGCTAGTCTTATTGAATAGGAAAAATGGAAGAGATCATGAGGTTCTTTGCGACTATTTAGAATGCCGAGATGCCGAACTGTCAGGCCATAATTTCCAAGAAGGAGAATTATACGATTATTTAAAACTCCATAGGTGGAATTATTTTTTTCACGATGAGGTTTTTTCACATTTAGAAAGGAAGGTTAGAAGCAGGCTTAATGGAATTGATAGGGAGAATAATGATATAAAGAGAAGATATAATTTAGCTAAAGAAAAGATTCAAGAATGGACTGATAAGTAAGAGCATGATAGGTGCTGGTATTACCCTGAAATATTTAGAGAATTAGCAGATATTTTAGAAGTAAAAAATTCTAAAGAACCTAGTCTTCCTCCTAGAGAAGAATTTAAGAAAGGATGTGAAAAATATCTATGGGAAGAGTATGCTGAGGAAATTTCTGAATAAATAATTATCTTATTTTTGTTATATCTTCTTTGAATTGATGGTAATATGAATATCTGAATTCTTTTTCTAATCTTTGCGAGATTGATTGGTTCATTTCTTCGTCTGATGGGAATTTCTTAAACTGTGTATATACTTCTCTTCTATATTGTTCAAAATAGTAAAATTGAGATGCTCTATAATGAGGCATATCTATCCTATCGTATTTTGGAATATCATCCTCTTTGATATTATCTTGGGAAATAGGGCTGTATGAAACAGCAATATCTTTTAATGGAAAGAATCTTCCGTTAAAATCAATGCCTTTCTTTTTACCAAACCCTTCTATTATTTTTAACATTTTATCGGCGATCTTTTATAGTCAACGGAATTTAAATATTTGTGGTCTTGCCAAAGATATTTAAATCGATAAGATTATATTTATTAAGGTGATAAAATGGCTGTTCCAGATATTGTGATAAATTATTGGGCTGTATTGGTTTCTGCAATTGTTTCTTTTATAATAGGCGGATTATGGTACTCTCCTTTATTATTTGGAAATGCTTGGATGAAACTTGGAGGGTTTAATAATAAAGATAAAGATAAGGCTAAAAAGAAAGGAATGGGTAAATTATATTTTGCTACTTTTATTGGTTCATTGGTTGTTGCTTATATCCTTGCACATTTTGTAATATATATGGGGGCTTTTGTATTCACTGATGGAATGCAAACTGGTTTTTGGATTTGGCTCGGATTTATTGCTCCGGTATTATTAGGAAGTGTTTTATGGGAGGGAAAACCAATAAAATATTATTTAATTAATATTAGTTACTGGCTTGTTAATATTGTTTTAATTGGTGGAATTCTGGCTGTTTGGAAATAGATTTTAAAAGGGATTCTGTATGATTCTTTAATGGACAGATACGAAGAAATTTGTAAACAATTGAGAAAAGAAGTTATAGAATCAAGAAAAAAAGAATATGCTTCTGAAATTAACAATGGATTTGAATTTTATGGAAATATTTATGATGATGAACTAAACTCCTTCGAGGAGAAATATAAAAAGAATGATTGGGACATTACTGTTAAAGATGTTGCATTTAATATTGTTGGACAGAGACTGATGAGATATAAAGCGGTCTTGATAAGATTAAAACAATTAAAAAGTTAAATAAAATTGAAAAAGAATTTAAAATTTTGATTAAAATAGAAAACTTTAAATACCCTCTGAAATAAAAACTATTACAAAGATAAAATGGCAAAGCAAAAACCAATAATTAACGTTGCTTTTGTTGGGCATGTAGACCACGGAAAATCTACAACTATAGGACATCTTATGTTTCAATCTGGAAAACTTCCACAGCAAGAATTAGATAAGTTGAAGGCTGAAGCACAAAAACATGGGAAAGTAGGCTTCGAATTTGCCTATCATATGGATAAATTTAAAGAAGAAAGAGAAAGAGGAGTTACAATTGATCTCTCTTATGAGAAACTACCAACTAATAAATATGAAGTCACGATTATTGATGCTCCTGGACATAGAGATTTTGTTAAAAATATGATAACTGGCGCTTCACAGGCGGATGCTGCATTCTTAACAGTTGCTGCTAAAGAAGGCGTACAGCCTCAAACAAAAGAACATGTGTGGCTTTTAAGAACAATGGGTGTAAGGCAAATTGCAGTATTAGTTAATAAAATGGATACTGTTGAATATAAAGAAGATGCTTTTAATAAAATAAAAAACGATGTTTCTGTAATATTAAAACAGGCAGGGTATAAATTAGAAGAGGTTCCATTTATTCCTATTTCTGGATTCAAAGGAGAAAATTTAATTAAAAAGTCAGATAAATTGCCTTGGTATAAAGGGCCTAGTTTATTGGAACAATTTGATTTATTCAAGGCGCCTGAAAAACCAACTAATCTCCCATTAAGAATGCCTTTGCAAGACGTTTATGAAATTACTGGAATAGGTGCTGTTCCTGTTGGAAAGATAGAAACAGGTATAATGAAAGTCGGTCAAAAAATAGTTGTTCTCCCTGGAAGATCTGGAAAAGGAATTGAGGGAGAAGTTAGAAGCATTGAAATGCATCATGAGCAATTACCTACTGCTGAGGCAGGAGATAATGTTGGAGTTAACTTAAGGGGGCTTGGAAAGAAAGATATGGCAAGAGGCGATGTTATTTGTGATTCTGTTCATCCTGCTCCTGTGGCTGAAGAGTTTGTTGCTCAAATAGCAGTTATTTCGCACCCTACAGTCATTGCAAAAGGATATACTCCGGTTTTTCATGTTCATACCGCTCAAGTACCATGCCAATTTATTGAATTAATTGAGAAGACAAGTCCTGACGGGCAAAAAACAGCTAATCCTGATTTTTTAAAGAATGGAGAGGTTGCTAAGGTGAGAATTAAACCTATTGGAAACCTTGTTATTGAAACACAGGCGACAAATCCTCATATGTCTGGATTTGCAATTAGAGATGCTGGAGCTACTGTTGCTGCTGGTGTTTGCATTGAACTGAAGGCCAAAAAATAATCCTTATAAGAATGAAAACTTTAAGTAAGGTTGTTTCTGGTTTTGTTTTATGCTCTAATCTTTTGATAGGTTGCGCAGATCAAAATACTAGAAGAATAGATATGTTCAGGAATAGAATGGGACTGCCTGAATATTTTGATAAAGAAGATTCTACAAATTATTATGAAAAAAAATTTTATAAGGAAATGAGAAAAGTCTGCGCAAGCATCTGCTTAATGGGAAGATATAATCCGAAAGGTACAGATGGTTTATATGTTGATTCTAAAGACGCTAATAGATTATTAGAGATGTATGGATGGGAAGAATCTGAATAGTTAAACTTGCTAATTTTAATATAAATAATTATAAATCATATTGCGTACTGATATATATGAGGATTTTATTTGGAGAAAATGAAAAAATCGCTTTAAATTATCTGAATAAAGCCTGTGAAATTGCTAGAAAATCAACTTGCTTAAGAGCTAAATGCGGCAGTATAATAATAAATGACAATTATATTATAGGAATGGGATTTAATTCACCGCCTAGAGAACTGGAATCTCAAAGAAAATGCTTAGATTCAAAAGAAACTTTGGATAAAAAGATTAGCGACGAAACATGCTGTGTTCATGCTGAACAGAGGGCAATCTTTAATGCGTTAAAAAATTACCCTAAAGCAATAGAAGGGAGCGTATTATATTTCGCAAGAGTTGATAAAAGCTTTAAATTGGAGTCTTGCGGTGAACCTTACTGCACCATATGCAGTAAATCTGCATTGGACGTTGGAATAAAGGAATTTGTATTGCATTGTGAGAATGAGATTAGAGTATATTGTTCTGAAGAATAAAACGAAATTTCTTTTAAATATAAAGGTAAATAGCCCTTATTTTTATTACAATAATTAATATAAAGCCATATTATTAGAAAATGAAATGCAAGTAAGAGAAAAAACAAGGCAGGAAATAGAGGCTAAATTAAAAACTTTGGGAAATTACGTTAAGATGGATTATCTGCAGAGTTGTTTGAAGCAACCAATAGATTTTGATACAAAAAGATTTATTTTTCTCACGCTTGCAGAATTATATAATGAAAAGAAAATGTTCTTGGAAGCAGGAAAGATGATGCAGAATGCAGCACCGATAAATACTGCAAAAAAGGCAATTATAAATGATTATATCGCTGCAGCAAGAATGTTCGTAAGAGCCGGGAATTTTGATAATGCAGATATAATGTTCGAAAGAGCATTAGGACATGCTAATGATAATGAAAAATTTGAGATTAAACAGAAAAAAATAGATGCTTATAAAAATCAGGCTGGGGAATATCTGAAGAATGATAAAAGAAACAATGCTGTTTTATCTTTCGAGAAATTATTAGACCTAAATCTTGCACAAAGCGAAAGAAAAGAAATTCAGGAAAAATTATTAATTCTATATGAAAGACTTGGAAAAATCAGAGAGTATTTTAATTTAAAGAGAGCGATGTAAAGATAATTTAAATAAATAATCTTTATTCTATTGTTATATCTAGCTTAATTGGAACAATATATCTCTAATCAACTTGTTCGACAAGAGAGATTATTTTATATCTTATTGGATAAAGTTATCAATCGGAAAAAGCAGCAAAAAATAAAAAAGCCTCTAAATAGAGGCAAAAAGATTATTCTTTTGTTGATTCTAGCCCTTCAAAAAGCTCATCGTGGTCGAAATCTTCTGCTTCTTCGAAGAGTCTGTCCTCTTGATCTACCTCTTTTTTTGGACTCATTTTACTTTTTTAATTGAATTGACAAATATATAAATGTTGTTGTCTTTTCTGAATTTGAAGGAAAGTTTTAAAAAGGGAGATTACAATGTTTAGTGATTACGATAGGGAGAAGGAAGTTTAAATATTATTGTTTACCTTCATATTCACGTCCGTGTTGGACACGATTAACTTCTTTCTGTTGGATAGGAAAAACGCAAAAAAGCGTTTTTATTTAGAATGGCAAAGATAAGTCCGGTTTCAATAAAATATATGATTTATGCCTCTTTTAAGGCAGAGGGGCCACTAGAAAGGCCTGATGTAATCGGAGCTATATTTGGCCAGACTGAAGGTTTATTAGGAAATGAACTTGAAATGAGAGAACTTCAAAAAGAAGGAAAAATAGGGAGGATTGAAGTAGAATTGGAGATTGTTGATGGAAAGAGTGTGGGGGAAATTAAGATTCCAACTGCGATGGATAAATCTGAAACTACTTTAATTGCAGCTGCTTTAGAAACTATTGATAGGATAGGGCCAACTGAAGCTGAAATTAAAATCCTAAAAATAGAGGATGTTAGGGGAAGCAAGAGAGATTATATTATTGACCGAGCAAAGCAGCTTTTGGAGAACTTAGACAACGGAGGAGACCTTAGTGACATGTCTAAAACATTAAAAGAAGAAAGCCGTGTTTCAAAAATTCAAGAATATGGAAATGAAAAACTGCCTGCAGGAGAATTATTAGAAGACAATATAATCGTTGTTGAAGGAAGAGCTGATGTTGTCAATCTTTTGAAAAATAGGATAAACAACGTTATAGGAATGAATGGCACAAAATTGCCTACTGAAATAGCTAAATTAGGGCAAGAAAAAGAATTAACTCTGTTTATTGACGGAGACAGAGGCGGAAAATTAATCGCGAAAAATGTTATTAACAATGCGAAAATTGCTTTTGTAGCTGTTGCTCCTGACGGAAAAGAAGTTGAGGAATTAACAGGAAAAGAAATATTAATTGCATTGAGGAAAAAACTGACAACAGATGAATTTATAAGAAAATTAAATGGAGGATTTAATAGTTATACAGAAGATGAGAATTTAGAGAGCAAAGAAACCCCTATAAAAATCGATGAAGAAACATCAAAAAAAAAGATAAGGGCTTTGTATGAAGATATTTCGGGTTCGCGTTCTGCCTTATTGATTGATAATAATTTTGATGTTATTAGAAGAGTGGGAAATAGAGAAGTTTTAAAAAATATAGAGAACTCAAAGAAAAAAGTATTTGCGATCGTACTCGATGGAACAGCTACTGGAACATTGGTAAAAACCTGCGAGGATTTTGGTGTAGTTTACTTGGGGGCGACTAATTTTGGAAATATAAAGAATACCACGATAAAATTGATTAGTTTGTAATTATACTCTTTCCATTAAACCCTTTCTTAAAGCAGCTCTTCTCAATTTTTCCAACGCCTTTTTTTCTATCTGAATTATCCTGAATCTAGAAAGATTTATTGCCCGACCTATTTTTTCTGCTGATTCTTCTTTATATCCCCCTAAGCCGTATTTTTTATTTATTATGTAAGCTTCTTCTTTTGTTAATTCTTCCAGAAGGATTCTTATGTCTAGTTTTGTATCTATTTCAGAATAATTAAGTATGCCATTGTTAATAATCCTAGATAAGGTAAATTGCTCTCTATTGGAAGAAAGATTCTCTTCTAGGCTTCTAGGAGACTTTACGGTTAAAGCACTAAAGACTAATTTGAGATGCTTATACCCAATACCACATTGTTCTGCTACTTCTTTATCCGCGAGAAAATGTCCTTGCTGTTTTATAACCCCCCTTGCTTTTTTTATATGTTTCTTAAGCCACTGCGGGATTTTTATTTGTGAAGAGGTATCTCTAAACGCATTTTTAATATATCCTTCAATATAATAAGAAGCAATTGTTGAAAATCTTCCTTTTTTATAATCGTACTTTTCCGCTGCTTTTATTAACCCAAGATTGGCTATTTGTATCAAATCAAGAAGAGGGAGATTTGTCGGATTATAGCGATAAGCTATTCTTAGAGAAAGTCTTAAGTTACATTTTATTAGTTCTTCTAAGGCATATTTATTTCCTCTTTTTATTTCTCTTGATAATTCTCTTTCCTCTCTTGAAGAGAGCAGGGGAAATCTCTTTATTTCAGAAAGATATACTTCCAAGTTTTTGTCTGTCTTCATTTTAGTTCGTTATCTAAACATCTTTATTAAATTTTCTGATAAAAATAAATAGATTTAATAAATTTTAACTTTGTCTTTAATCCTAGAAATAGGATTCTTGCCTGTGAAGACTGCTTATAATTTTTATATTCAAATAGATGAGTATCTCCGATGAGTTTTAACCACTTCTAAATTTAGCGATAGGCTAAA
>CAYXLD010000010.1:0-30452 GCA_964465795.1 Candidatus Woesearchaeota archaeon | reverse complement strand
TTGTTTTTTGTTTACATTTCTTTGTTCTTTTGTCCCATATAGATTTAACTTGATAGGCATATTCTAAGTTTCCAAATTTTTTGTATCTTGTAAATGTCATAATGCCTATATAGGCATTATTAAGTATATAAATCTTTCGCTCAACCGAAGATAAAATCGCTTAAAATAAACCAATTATCTTTCGATATTACTGATTCAACATTAAAAAACTATTTTGAAGCACCAATTCTAAATGGTAATAACGGAAGCTACATTAATCCAGCTGAAATAGATGAAAATACAGGGCCTCCTAATAAAGTTTATACAGAACCAATATCAGGAAATAGGCAATTATGGGCTACAAATTCTGGACTAGCGAGGCTTTACTTGTACAACTACCTCGACATTGACTCTGACGATGGTTTCTTGGCATATTCTTGCGTCTACGGTCGAGTAGTCGTCGTTTTCAGAGAAGCTGGGCGCTAAATTTTATCTTAGAGAATGTTTTATTTTTCAAATTGAAAATAAATAATCTTAAAAAAATACGAACTTTATATTGCGGAATAAATAATACAATCCACAAGAAAGAATTAAAAACCCTTTTTAGTTTATAATAAAATGAAACATTCTTTAAGGATAATTTTGATTTTGCTGGGTATGTTTTTTCTTACACAATTAATTGGAATTTTAGTAATATCTCAATATTCACCAGAAATTATTGAAATAACAGACGAGCAGGGCAATTTAATAAACAGAACTGTTTATAACCTGCCATATGGAACTGAACCGCCTTCTGATATAAGGCCGGCAAATACATTAATCTCAATTATAATTGCAGTAGCAATAGCTGTAATTCTCATGCTGATATTAATGAAATATAAGGCAGAATTTTTCTTGAGAACTTGGTTTTTCGTTGTGGTTTCTTTTTCGCTCGCAGTAACAATTTTTGCTTTCATAAACACCATTCCCTATGCCCAACTCGCGGCAATAATAATTTCAATTCCATTAGCAGCAGTAAAATTATTCAAGAGGAATATCATAGTTCATAATTTGACAGAACTGTTAATTTATCCAGGAATTGCAGCCATTTTTGTACCTCTGTTGAACATATGGACAGTTATCCTACTTTTAATATTAATTTCCATATATGATGTTTATGCTGTTTGGCATGCTGGATTTATGCAGAAAATGGCTCAATATCAGATTAAAAAGTTGAAGTTTTTTACAGGTTTCTTCATTCCATATATAGGGAATAAGGAAAGAATGCAGATTAAAGAAGCAAAGAAAAAAGAGAATGCAGTGAGATTTAAAGGGAAAAAAATTAAGGTAAATGTAGCAATATTAGGCGGAGGAGATGTAGTATTCCCAATTATACTTGCCGGAGTGGTATTAAATGCATTAGGTTTAATACCTGCTCTAATAATATGTACTGGAGCAACTTTGGCCCTTGGTTGGCTCTTTTATATCTCTAAAAAAGGGAAGTTCTATCCAGCCATGCCTTTCATATCTGCAGGATGTTTAATCGCATTAGGGCTTGTTTATTTATATAAATATCTTTAAAACAGGTTTTTCTCTCTGTTTTTAACATTAATCAAACTATGTTGTAACTAGATAATAGAAACAATAGAAAGATTTAAATACTCTTCATATGTCACCCCTTTATGATAATGAAGCAAGACTTAGTAAAGAGAATAAAAGAATACTTTAATTTAAATATATATGAAACAAAAGTTTGGGTAGCTTTGCTTTCAAAAGGAATCGCTTCAGCAGGCGAGATTGCAGAACTATCCGGGGTTCCTAGATCCAGAACTTACGATGTATTAGAGTCATTAGAAAAGAGAGGATATGCCATAATTAAAATTGGCAAACCAGTAAAATACATTGCAGTAAAACCAACAGAAGTTATTGAAAAGATAAAATCGAATGCATTAAGCGAGGCCCAAGAAAAAGTAAAATCACTTTCAGATCTAAAATCAACGCAAGAATATACAGAATTAGAACAATTATACAACTCAGGAATAGACCCAATAAAATCTCAGGATATTACAGGAGCATTAAAAGGCCGCTCAAATATACTTTCAAGACTTAGAGAGTTATTGGGGAATTCGCAGAAGGAAATATTTATCTGTACCACTATAGTTGATTTTGAAGATAAAAGTAGAGCACTCATTCCAATAATAGAAAAAGCCGTCAAATCAAACATTAGGGTAAAATTAGCCTTATCTGGCGAGATAGAAAAAATAAAGAAATTAAACGCAAAGCATAATATTAAGATTAAACAAATAGAATCAAATGCCAGATTATTTATGTCTGATAGAAAAGAAGTTTTGTTCATGATAACTCCTCAGAATTCAGAAGAAGAGATGGGCATTTGGCTTAATTCTCAATTTTTCACAGACTCGATAATCCAGGTTGTTGAAAACGCATTAAGAAATCAATTTCAAAATGGCAATGGGAAGTAGATAAAATGAACAGAGAGAAGTTACACGATATAACGATGAGTGCAATAATGGGCACGGCCCTTACTGCCGTTGGTATTTGTGGCGGGGCTTGCCCCTATAATGCGGAGATGGATGCAAACAAAGCTAGAGAAAAACAATATCAAGGTCTTCCAGAAGCAGCCAGACAATATGATTTTAACAGAGACGGAAAAATTGATTTAATAGAGGCAGAAGAACTAGAAAAAGAATTACTTAAGCACGTAGAAAAAGAACACTAATCGATTCTCATTTCAACAATTCCCATCTCCTTAATCTTAGTCTTATTATCTTTGCCAAATCTTTCTAGAAACTTCCAGCCAGAAAAATCAACTTTAATTTCACTATATAGTCTGCCGTCTTTTTCAAAAAAATTTTTATGCCTTTTCTTAAAAGCCCAGGCATGTTTTTTCATTTCGATAGGAGGTCCATAAACTACTGCTTTTTCTTTCGGTTTAACGACTAAATAAAAATCAGCTTTCTTCCCCCCATTATAAATAAATTCTCTTTCAATAATATCAAAATATCTTAGTAGTTCAAATTCTAAAAATCTGGAATACTTCTTCATTTTAGTGCCTGCAATGTCTCCTTCCTGTCTGTCTGTTTCTACTTCTATGTGTAAAAACTCTGCTTTCTTATTCTTTGCAATTTTTCTTAATTTTTCCTCATTAAAATTATCTTTTTCAAAAAATTTCAAAGATGGTTTTTTCAAAAACCTTCTAGATGCATTTTGAAATCTTAAAAAAGTTTCTTTATTCAACGCAGCTAAAACATTTCTTTCTTTCCAAGTAGGATCAACCAATATTATTGGGCTTTTCAGTCTTGCTTCATTCAGTGAGAAAAGAACATTATTCTTCTTTTGGTAATGCCTTTCAGGGTCTAAAACAGCCCCCCCTCCTATCTTAATTTTAACTAATTCTTTTAGCACTTTTAAAAAAGAGCCACAATTAATTATCAAGCATTCTAAGCCATATCCAGAAAAACCATTTATATAACTCTCAGCGCCATAAACTCCATGTGCTTGGCAAAAACTCTTAGCCAATAAAATATCGGAAGCTAGCCTGGTTTTTCTCAATTTTTTTTTAACATAATTAACATGAAAATAACTTAAATCAGTTACATTTCTGGCTTCTTGGGGTTTCTTTATTTTATAAACAGGAACAATCTCAAACGCCATATTATCATAATAAATTCTAAAATAATCTCTGCTCCCATGTAATTTTTCTGCCTTTAAATCAGTCCCTTTGACAATCTTTTCTAGAACATTAGAAATATCCTCTATCTTCCAATCAAATCTAACAAATATGTCAATATCATATTCTTCTTGCTTTACTAATGTGCTTTTTGCAAAACTTCCTCCGATAAAAATATCAGCATTTATTTTTTGTTTTCTTATTTGTTCCTCTAATAAACCTACAATGTAATTTGTCTTATTTTTTAATTCTTTTAATAATTCATTATCTATCTCAGTTTTCCTTTTCTGTTCTATAAGTATCCTTTTTATATCCATTCTATAAAAAAAGCCAGAGAGTTTTTAATTCTTCCTAATTAATGAAAATTAGTCAATGCAAAGAATCTGCGTCCATGAATCAGCAACACAAGAATGAGCAATACCGCAACCATAATTACAAGTAGGCGCACCAGAAGACCATTGCTGAGGAGTAGTGCAACTCGCACGAGGATTGCACTCGCTAGTCCCTGTAAAGCAGTTTTCCGCATCCCACAGTCTTAACAATGGCCGATTTCTTGCACCAGGACAAGTTGGATTATTCCCCGAATTATAAGTAATTCTTCCGCTTTTTCCTATGCTCAACGAATCCCTAATATTAACATCTCCTGTAAGTGCACTTACATTAATTCTATCCCTTCCACCTGCCATTAAAATAAGGTTTCTGTCTCCATCACTGACAGGCGCCCTTCCCAGCAAACTATCAGCAATAATTTGAGCCAGTCCGCCGCTTCCTGATAAGTCCCCAACAAATATATGGTCCTTATTAGCGACCAAGACTTTCTGATCCTCACTAGATAAAACTCCCCTAATATTAACGTCGTTATTTATAGGCTGGCTCCAGTCAACCTCATCAACACTATGCCCCATCACAGAAGGATTTCCTCCAACTCCAGAAGGACTATATGCCATAACAAAAACAGCAACACCAAGAAACAGAATTACTCCTAATAAAATAAAAAAATGCTTTTTTTCTATACTGATCTTTATTTCCATATCATCCTCTTTTAATTATAAAACTATACAAATTATCTTTTAAATATCTTTCCCTTCATTTTTTTCAGGTTTTATTGGCATTGCAAGATCTATAATATATTTGCCATCTTCTAATTGGTATACCTGCGGTTTTCCCGAGAATAATTTGGGCAAATCTAAAAGATACTTGCCCTCTTTAATAACTTTCACACTTTCGAAATCCAGAAATATGGGGGTTTCTTCATCTTTGATGCCAGCGATTTCCCTTACATCTTGCTCTATTTTTTGTCTCTCTTCTCCAGTCAATTCAAACATCTCCTCCTCTTTTAAAGAAATAGCAGCTAATTTTTCTTTCTTTATATAAAAGAAAAACTTTCTTCCGCAATTAGAGCATCCTGTAAGAATCTCGTTAGAGCCATCATCGTAAAGTTTTGAGCAGTGCACGCATTTATAAGGCATAAATAAATTAATTAAAAGAAGTTAATAAATATTTATATGCCTCTTGCATTGTTAATTTAAAGGTTGGTGAAAAATAGACAGCTATTTAAACTGGTAAATATTAATGAATTCTATGAAAAAGTGGTGGGAGTAGTAATTACTTTTATTATCCCATATTTAATTATTGCAGTAATATATCCTTTTATCCTTTATTTTTTTGTTTATTCAACATAAGGAGTTCGTCTTATTGGTGCAGGAGTTTATAGTGCCAAAAATATAATATATTATTTGTTGTGGCCGATTCGTTTTCCAGTAGTGGGGCGGAAATACTACTATTTTTTCTTTACTCAATATAGCCTTATTAGTTATTATTGGAGTTTTTAGCTATGTTCTTAATAACAATTTTCTTAATTACGACAATTCAAAGAGCAGAAATAGAAAACCTTTCTATTGGTTTATTGCTATTATAATATTGTTTATTCTTGTTCTTTTTTTAATGGGTATGAGAAACGAAAAATTATTAAAAGAAAAACTTCTTGAAGACCCAGCATATAGAGAAGCTTACAAACAAGCATCCGCTTTAAAGAAAGAACTTATTCTTACTAGTAAACTATTAGAAGGCGATGCTAAACTCTTTGATAAAGGTGTCTTATTAACCGAGAATAAAGCTTATTCAACTAATAATGGCTCTGCTTATTGGGATGCTACATTTCTCATGGAAGACAATTATAGAGCACTTAGCTTTGACTATAATTTCATAAAATCGGGAAGAGAAGACCAAATGGGGATATGGATAGATAATAAATCGGTTTATGTTATAGAAGGTTATCTTGTAGCTGGAGAGGGAATGCAAAAAGCTCTTAGAGGTATTGATTTAAGCGGATGGGAGCCAGGTCTGCATACTATTACCATAGCATTACATTCTTCTGGAAAAGAGGATACACAACTTTATGTAGGCAATTTTAGTGTTAGTTATTATCCAGATTAGCTAGTTTAATCAACCCCAACCACCTATTTTTCTCATCTCCAAAAATCTCTTTTAATTCAGGAATAGCTAACTCATAAGGACAACACTTTATTTGTTGATGTTTTGTTATGAAATTATAATAAATCTCCCAGCCTTTCATGATTGCATTTGCTGAATTGATAGAACCATGAAAACCTCTTATTGTTTTTGTTCTTGCTCTTATACTATTGTGTAATCTCTCAATAGGATGATTAAAATTACCCTCTTCGGCTGAAACAACAACCCTATTATGAAAGACGTTATATCTTCCTAATTTATTGTTATATCCGAATGTGCTTTTGATGACTTTAATATAGGCGTTCCAACCGTCAGTAGTAGCCATCTCTATTTTATTATCTGTTCTATATTTTATTCTTTTTGCAACTGGTTTAACGTCTCTCTTTCCTCTTGTCTTCGCATATTCAGAAGAGAGCATAAACTTTGTATCTGGGTCTATGCTATCAATAAAGAAATTCTTATCAACTCCTTTCATTCCTTTCTTATGATGTTGTCTCCTATGGAATTCTATCTCGTCAATCTGCACCTCTTTTCCTACATTCAGTTTAAGTTTATTTGTGAATTTACTTATCATCTTAGAATATTTAACAACCCAATTATAAACAGAAACGTTAGAAGCATTATGGGGATGGAAAATAGTCAAATGCTCTTGAACTTTTCTTGTTGAAACCCCCCCTATAAAATAGGTCTGTTGATTGAGTTATTTTTTGTGGTGTGTTTCTCATTCTGAAGAAGCCATCATCCAGAGTAAAATAATATTGGCAATCTTTACATTTATATCTCTGAATTTCTCCCCTGTTTTGCGTCTTTCTCTTGCCCCATTTGATTGCTTCATTGCTCTCGCAGTTTGGACACATTATTCTATCTTTCATAGAATAATTAGGCACCCGAACTATTTAAAAGTTTTCATGAATATAATTAACTTGTTCTGTTAATAGTATTACCAACCGCTAAGTTAACAATGCAATATGCCCCAATCATTTTTTTAATTACCGATTGATAAGTAAATTTCATCTATAAGGTTTAAATATACTTTCCACATTTAGAAATTATATGAATACCGAAACAGAAAAGAACTTTGAATTTCCTTCAAGAATAAGAGTTTAACAAGTAATACCTCATTTTTTAGAAGGAAATGACGCAGAAGCATTTCTAGAGGAGTATAATGGAAGAGTTGAAAAAGATTTTGATGGTAATAAATACTTGAAGGTTTTATCTCTTGATAATATCAAAGGCGTTAAAACAATAGTAGGATCAAACACATTTGCCCCAATTTTAGTATATCAAATTTTAGAAAATCAAGGATTAAGAGTTGCGACATTGTCAGATATAGAAAGAACATTGGAATATAGAAGCCCATTAGAAATACGAAGAAATAATTATGTTGATCTTGGGATAGTCTTGAGATCAAGAGGCGAGCCAAATAGTTATTTAGCTAATAATCTAGTAGATCAACTAGAAAATAGAGGAGAAAAGCCAGATTCTCCAATAGTCATTCCTTTATATAGCATGAAATTAGTCAATGACAAAAATTCAAATTACGGATTAACCCTAAGATTAAGAGAGAATGCAGAAATTATAGAAGCCCCCAACTAATTGGAAAAAATCATGGAAAAAAATTCTCAAAAGCAGATGAAAAAGGTCTCCCAATATTTGATGAAGAAGGAAGCAGAACTTTATATACAAGAGATTCAGGACTTGCGGGGCTTTGCTTGAATTGCGGCCTCGACATTTACTCTGGCATTGGGTACTTGGCGAGTTCTGGCGCCGGTGGTCGGGTAGCGTTGGTTAGCGGCGAAGCCAGAGGTCGAATTTTTTCAAGGAATCTTTATGAACAAGAAGAAAAAGAATTATTAGAAGCCAAAGGCAATTTAGAAAGGTTATATGAAGAAGTAGGAAGAATTTTAGGTAAGAATTAAAAGTCTAACTCAACAGCAACTCAATTTTCTTCGGATCTTTCTTTATTTCCTTAATAATAGAAGCAGGCCCTATAACTGTTAAAGCAGCATTATCTCCTACTAAACTTTTAGCTATGCCATATTTCATCTTCATGAAAATACTTTCGCCTCTCATATCAGGTTCAATAACCGCAAGTTCTATACCTTTAAAATTTTTAATATGGTCCACCATAGCCATAGTATCTTCAATTAGCCTTGCTTCCTCTTCAGCTCTTAATCTACCATGCAATATAACAATCTTATTACCCAAAACCAAATTCAAAATTTTTCTGACTCTCTCTGAAATACCCATATTTTTCACTTCTGAAAAAGGCATAACATGAATTCTCAACCCCCTTATCTGGCTTCTCTCTATTTTTCCCATTTTTTATACTTTTTTCGCTAATCTAAATAGCGACTCATAAAATTCATCCATATTAGTACCATCTCTTGCTGAAATCCCGACAACCTCATATTCAGGAAATGCAGCCTGTAATCTCTTAATATTTGATTTTTTTAAATCTATCTTATTTGCAACAATTAAAACAGGAATTTTTCTTGCCACTAAATTTCCTATGATAGTGATATTAACCTGCGAATAAGGGTTTTCACTAGAATCTAATACAATTACTACGGCATCCATATCATCCAGCCATTTTATAGATTCAATAATTCCTTGAGTTGCTTCTTTAGCCCTTTTTTTTGCCTCATTTTTTTTAAGTCCGAATCTTAGAAAGTCTTCATAATCTATCTTAGTTGCAATTCCAGGAGTATCAACAATTTTAAAAGTTAAAACTTTCCCCTTATATTTTATCTCAACCTTTTCTTTAAATTGAACTTCTCTGGTTTCATGAGGAATATTACTCGCTGCACCAATCTCCTCCCCTGTCCAATCTTTACATATCAAATTCGCAAGACTAGTCTTGCCGCTGTTTGGAGGACCGTAAAATCCTATTTTTATATTTTCTCTTTTTTTAAATAAGGTTGCAATTATTCTTTTTGAAAAATTTTTTATTATTCTTATCATTACTTAATTAGAAACCTGGCCGTTTAATAAATCTTGCGTTAAATTGTCCTCCCTGCCTTTTGGTTATTTCTTCTCTGACTCTTTTATTCTCAAAAGATTTAAATAAAGGAATTTCCCACATTCCAACCCTTTTTCCATCTATTTTCTTAAATGCATAATTGATTTTTTCCCCATTCCAACCAACAGATTTCAATTTCTTTCGAATCTCATCATCATGCATGCCAGTAGTCCTAGAATTATAAATGAAATTTACCAGATTATAAAGATCTTGTTTATTTTTAAATAAGTGGTTTTCATAGTGCCTTTTATACCATTCTTGTAAAATTATATAGATAATAATACAAATAACTAAAAGACCCAACATACCAATTAAAAACCTTCCCAAAGGAAATGGCTCCTGGCACTCTTTATCATCAGGAAGGCATATTGGCTTATCATTACTTTCATCAAAAACAAAACTTTGGACAGGAGGAGAAACATATGCCCCTATATCTGCAAGATCTACTCCTCCATCAATATAAAATTCAAATATATTCATTTTATCATCAAGAGGGATATAAATAGCTCTGCCTTCGCCTACACTTTTCTGTCCATAATCTTTATCAAACTTCACACCTTCAAATGGGTAGTCTATTATAAGGGATGGTTGTTCAGGCACCTCTGATAAAGGATCAACTATCATAATAAATTTGGTCAGAACATCATTCTTTCCCTCATTATCATAAGTAGAAATAACATTAAAGGAAGAACTTGAACTATAATATTTATCCATGTATTCAATTATCATGCTTTTAAGATCATCAGAGTCATATGCTTCTTTTTGGGAAATTTCCTCAATATACTCCACATTAATGTTATCGTAGCCAATAGTCAATGGTAAGTCTCCTTGCTTACTATAGCCTATAAATCTAGGAATTTCGAGGTCTAACAACTCTTCTACAATTTTAGTATATTCTTCTTCGCTAGTTGAATTTTCATATAGCATTCTTAAATTATTTACGCTTTCATTCATAGAACCCAAATTCAAAACTTTCAATAATTCTTCTTTCGTAGTTGGAGGAAAGTTTTGAATTTGGGTAGAAAGGTTAGATATTCTAAGGCCATAAATTTCCAATATTCTTTTTGATGATTCTTTTGGGTCTCCAACTAGAATGTCAAAAGTTCTTACTGCAATAACGCCGTCTTTTCTGATTAGCTCAACTCTCATTCTGTAATCTCCAGATTCAAAATAAGTGTGCCTGATAGATCCTCCAAATGTTTCCTCGGAGGACCCATCACCAAAACTCCATTTTGAAGAGGAAATATTAAACATCGAAGCCACGCCAAATTTTGATGATAGCCCCACAAGAGCAAATTTAGGAGAAATATCAAATTCAAAACTTTCTTCTACACTGATATTATTTTTGAATACAAGGGCATTATTTATGAATAATTGAAATATTGTTTTATTTTTTACGTTTAAAGGAATTACAAAATTTGCAGGTTCTAATTCTAGTTTTAGATTCTCGCTTGTAACTTTTGGAATTTTTCTTAATAAGAGGTATAGGCTTTTGTAGTCTACATCATCAACAGCAAGACCATCATCTCTGAATACTAGATCAAGACTTCTTATCTTAATCTTTTGTGACTGTCCTCTGATGCCAATAGGAACAATACAGAATGGATCACATACCGCTCTCCCATCTTCATCATTTTGATAGTTTTTTAAAATATAATCAAATATCTCATCATGTATCGAACTGGAATAAAGATGTTCATAAACTGAATTGTTTATTGTTAAGTTCATTCTTCCAAACTGTAGAGGCCGGCCGAAGATCTCAAAATCTCTCCCAAGGTTGCCGCAAATTTTGCCGGACCTTTCAGACCTTATCAGATATTTAGAATTCGCAGGCGATGAAAAGTCAATATTTTCAATACAAACGTTATAACCACCTTCAGTGGGAATTGATTCAACTATACAGTCAAGCTCCTGTTCTTTTTCAGTATGTTCCGGAAGATTACAAGAAACGCTGTTCCCATTAGAACTATACATAGTCATTCTGAGTCGTCCTTTTCCTTCACTGCTGTTGACAATTTTAGCCCCTATCCTATATGCAGGAGCGCGCCCTAGTGATAATGTCTCACAAATTTCATCTTCTTCAATCAATATACTAGAATATTCAGATAATTTTTTATCAAAACATCCGTAGTCATTCGAAGAACAAGCCACGTCATTAAATGTTGAACTGTAAATTATATTCTCGCCGTCGTTTAAAATATCTATCTCAACAGGGTTTCCGCAAGAGGATGGAAGTTCACTTTCTGATGTAAACTCAAAATTAATTATCTCGTCAATACTCTTCCCATAAATTTTTAAGCCAACTGTCTCATTTTTCTCAAGATCTATATCAGAAATAGGAGATATAACTGCGTAGTCTTCAGTACAGTTTTTCGTGTCACATTTGTAATCAATTCCACTTAGCAGATTGTTTTTTTGGAGTAATTCGAGCAATGTAATACTTCCATAGAAATTGCTCCTAATCAAAGTGTTTGAGGGTTCATTTTGAATGCTTATATTAAAATTTCCCCTTATACTCTCCCCTGCTCTATATTTACTTTCCATTTTATGCTCATAATATTTGATACTTGCTTCAGCAGGAGAAATTATAAAAAGTAAAGATAAAACTGCAACAATTAATATTATATCTCTTTTGCCCATATCATCTTTAATTCATTTTATTTAAAACCCTTCATTTGTATTTTCTTTAAAAAAAGCAAATAAAAAAACAATATCATTATAAAACTTGTTAAAAACTGGAGGAGCCCAAATAAAGGCAGTTGCAATCTCGTTATCCCGCAACTTATCTCTATAGGATCTTTATAAGAGCAAAAAGATTCTGCCTCTTCAATTTCTCCAGGATTACAATTAACAGTATTTAATAAATCAGTTACACTGGAAATAGTCTGAAAGTTATCTATACAAGAGGTTCTTTCATATCTATAATCACAACTAGGAGCGCAAATCACACCATCTCCATCGCTATCTGGAAAGTTTATTGTACTGCTAGCGCTAAATTGGCACCCATCATTAATCCACCGACATGCACAAGTAGTTTTTATTTGTCGGCCTGCACTTATATCTTCTTCATTACAACCAATGCCAAATTGATTTTCAAATTCATCATTCTTAATTTCATATGAGGGATCATTTCCTAAATTTTTACCCAAATCAGAATTACATGCATCGCTTTGTGTTGGATCTCCAACTAAAGCCTCAACATATTCTTCATCATTATACTTATCGCACCCAATTAAAGTATTGGTATTTGGATTGACAATATCTTCATTCAATAAAAGAAGAGCACTAGTCTCATCATATCCAGGGCCTCTGGCAATGAAATACAGTTCTAATGTCCTGTCATTTTCCCCTGATCTGCCTCTCTCATAATCACTAGGAACAATATTCCATCTATAAATAGCCCGGCCGTTAGATACTAAAACTTCTGGAGAGCTTACTATTTTATCATCAATAACATCAAAACTTTCAGATAAGCTGTCTCTATCCAGAATAGTAAAAGTAATTTTGGAATTTTCAGACGCCCCTGTTGCAATTAGGAATACGCTTGTTCCTATTTTGACTATTGCACCATCAGCAAACTCATTCTCATTGATATTTGCCCAAAATGCCCTCGATTCAACCTCGGGCGTAGGTTCTACAGGAGGACCATCAACAATACAGCCTTCGGTGTTTATGATACACTGAGAACATATTAAATTACCTCTTGAATTAGGCACTAGACTAGGGCAGCTTTTTCCTTTAAAATTCGTGCCATCACATCCTTCCCCATCATTTACTATTCCATTTCCACAATCTGGAGCAACAGGAATATCAACACATTCACCTTCAGAGCATATCTTTCCCAAGGAACAAGATGGAGTGCATCCTGTTCCAGGCGCACTAGTAGAGCTACAGCAAAGTATGCTGTCATAATTTGAATTAAATGCCGGTTCTAAATGAGCATTTGTTGCAGCAGAGAACCGTAAAACAGCAACTTCTTCAGTTGCGCAAGATGTTTTGATTTCACATTTTAGATCACGATAACAAACCGATACTGCATAATTGTTCAATAAAGGGTTTTCAGCATGAGCATTAGTATCAGAGCTTAATTTTAAAACTATATTCTCACCATTGCATACCCTAATACCAGGTATTGGTGCATCACTAAATAGTTGATTATAGCAGATTTCAGTATCATAGTTCCCATTTCCATTAAAAATCTCAGCATGAGCATTAGTATCAGAGCTTATCCTCATAATAACTTGATCAGGACTAATGCATTTGTTTAGAGCACCGACGTAATTAATAGATAGAATAATTAAGATAATAGATAATATTCCTGCTTTTGTAACACACTCTTTTTTCATATCATTAAAAACAATAACAACTTTATAAAGATTTGTAGATACGCGCTATTTTTGCCAAATATAAGCTCTAATGACTTTTGGATTATAAAAATCTAATGAAGCTCCAACATATCTATCCATTGAATAAATTTCTTTTTCGTGGTTTACAGGATAATAATTTTCAGGATTTAGGCATATAACATCATCTACTAGACATATGCTTAAATTATAGTCTAATTCAACAGAACCTAATTTCAGTCTAATCATATTTAAAATATCCTCCTCTATTGCCCTATCCGAAGAATCATCCATTAGTATTCTTTTCCTGGTATTTTGGTCTTTGACAATTTCATCTAATATTCTGCCAGTCTCAAGCAAATAACGGCTTTCTATATCAGGTTTATTTTCAACAGCAAAGTATATAAAAAAAGTAGCTAATATCAATACAGCAATTACAGCCTCTATAATTCTCCAAATGCCCCTCTTATTTATTCTTACCATATATTTATTATTAAATCTGCATATTCAATTTTCCCAGAATTTGTAGGAGAAGATCTTAATATTTCCCCTCTTTTTTTCTCAGAAAAGATTTCAATTCCTTTAGGAATCTCCCTCATAGATTCAATTATCTCGCCTCCCTCGAATAAAACAGAAAATCCAAAATTAACCCTTCTAGGGATATTAAATCTATCTTTTAAAATAAAATATTCATCATCATTTAAACTATATAAATTTTTTAAATCTTCCACCCTCTTTTCAGACAATATTTCCATATTATTTAAACTTCCGATTTGATAAAGATCCCCCCCTATAGAATTTATAACGTCGCCATCTAATTCTGTGGATATAGAATAAGGAGTCATGTCTTCTGAAAACTTCAATAATATGAATCCGTCAGAACTTTCAAAACCTTCAAATATATCTTGGCTAATTTTTATTCTAACCACATCAGGATTATTTTGCTCTCTTCGAGACGGAATTTCTTTTCCAAAATAATTCTCTGCCCTAACAACTTTATTAAAATCTACCTCTGAAATTGTAATTTCAAGTATATCTTCAGGTTCATCTTCTGCATCAGAATAAATTTTAATTGAGTAAACATCAAGTTCGACACTAGTATTTTCGACAATCTCGTCCACAACATAAATTAAGGAAGATTCTATTAATCTATTCGATTCAAAAGGCGTGAAAAAATAAAGGCCAAAAATAACAAAACCAATAAATATCAAAAAAGAAAGTATAACTTCAATATGGCTTATGCCTCTTTTTTTCATTTACCTTAATCGCCATGCAGATTTAAATATATTGCCATCAACATTTATCCATGGAGAATAAGTTAAGATTAACAATAGTCAGCAGGATAAAGCAAAAGAAAGAGTTAAAAGGAATTGCAAATAAAATAATAGAGGACGAGTTGAATAATTATTTAACAAAACATAAACTGAATCTTATAAATCCTGCAAAGAAAGAAATAAAAATAATTATTAAAGATATTAGGTCAAAATTGAGAACAGCAGTAGGAATGTTTCAAACCAGCAATAAAAATAGAGCACTCTTATTGGAAAATAATAAAATAAGCGAACTGCTAAAAACTCATTATTCAACAGCAGAGCGTTTTGATTTTTATCCCTATTTGAAAAAAATTATAAAGAAACTAAATATAAATTCCATTATTGATTTAGGATGTGGATTAAATCCATTGGCACTCGCAGAAAAAAATGTAGATTATTGCGCGTTAGATATTAATGAAGAAGATTTATCTCTAGTAAAAAAATACTTTGAAAAAAATTCCATCAATGGAAGAGTAATTATTTGTGATTTAAGGAAATTGCCAGAAAATATTCCAAAGGCCGATTTAGCTATAATTTTCAAGGTTTTAGATATTATCGAGAAAAGCAACTATAAGTTGGCAGAGAAAATTATTCAAAATGCAGGAGCCAAATATATTTTAGTTAGTTTCGCAACAAGAACCATTTCAGGAAAGCCCATGGTTTTCAAAAGAAGAAAATGGCTCGAATATATAATTAAAAGGCTAAATTACCCATATAATACTTTTAATTCGAATAACGAAATTTTTTATTTAATTAATAAGTCATCCTAGGAATAAATTGGCGCCCGTTGATACCAAGAAAGCAGTAATAGCCAAAATAAACGAATGCTTTATTCCTGCCTTAATATTTCCTTCAGCAAGTTTGCCTATTGTAAATCCCGCTAATAAGCCTTGGGCTATTAATAATATCAGGAAGGGCCTAGATAAACTTTGAACATCAAGTCCAGCAACATTATTATCAGCACTGCTTGGCAAAGATGTCAGATCAGAAACAGTAAACTTCCCAAACGTACCAGCACTTGCAGCCAAAGGCAATATATGAAATTGCATTATCAGCATTATTCCAATAAAAATGAAATATATTATATATCCTTGGACAACCAAACTATAAATTGCCGCCTTTCTTTCTTTCTTTAATTTATCAACTTCAGATATAGATTTCGCAACAGATTCCAAAATATAATCAATTTCTCCTCCAGCCCTTTCAGCCTCTCTTATTAAGGCTATGGCCCTACTAACGACTTTACTCCCTACATCTGAAGCGAATGTCTCAAAGGCTTTGCCGATTGGAATTCCCAATGAAATTTGGTTTGCCAGTTTTTCCACATGATGAGTCAATTCCCCATAATTCTTTTTCCTCATATTAATTATACTTTTGCTTACTGGGGTGCCTGTTGCTACACTTTCTGCAAGATTTCTAGTGAACTCCAGAAAAGATTCTGAAATTTCTTGTTCTTTTTTATTTTCTAAAATTATGCCGATAACAAAAGGAAGGAAAAGAACACAAGCAGATATTCCAATTAGAAATAGAAACAAATTTAGATCCTCTCCAACAAAGTAATAGGCAATATTGATTCCTAAGAGTATAACTGCCGCAATAATTCCAAACCAATGAACTCTTTTAAATTCCATTTTAATATCCGGGTTGATTTAAATGTACAAATACTAGAAATATCAGATTTATAAATCCAATAATTGAAATGATTAAAAATGTTAGCTGGCTTGTAGTAAGCCCAATATCAAAATTCCCCAATGTTAGCATAATTAAAAGGAGCATTAATATCATAGGCGCGGCAATTACAACACTTATATAGATATCCATAAATGTTTCTGCAGTTTTTGCATACTTTTGCCTTTCAAGCCGGTAATCGTTTAATAATGTCTCTGCTCGCTTATCAAAAAATTCTCTAAGGTCGCCACCAGAAGTAATAGTTGTAGACAATCCAGAGAATAGTTCTGAGAGTTTTGTACTGGAGGTGGTTGCAGCAGCATTGTTTAGTGCGGTAACTAAATCATAACCATATAAATTAATCTGATTTAGGACTTTTCTTATCTCTTTTCTTAAATAAGGATATTCTTTACTCAATCCTATTATCCTAAATATCTCACTAGGTTGTATACCTGAACCAGAGATAGCGCTCATATGGATAACTGCAAAAGATAATTCTTGATTGATTCTTTTTGCTAATGACTTTTTTTCACTCGCGGGATAATAATAAAGGAGTAAAAAAACAAGTAACGGAATTACAATTGGCACCCAAAAGATTTGTGAGAATCTTACAATGTAGTTTCCATCAAAAAATGTTATGAAAGGAGAACTTAGTCCAATATCAAAGAAAAGCAGGAAAAGTGAAAAAAAAAGCGACAATACTAATGACAAGAATACAGTCATGTAAATCATTGCAATATAAGACTGCAGTAAAATGTCGATGTTTGATTTTTGTAAATCTTTTGCTAATTTCTTAAATCTGTCTTTGCGGATAGTTTTAACAGCCATATTCCAAAAGAAGTTATTAGCAGTTTTCAAATAGCCTCTTGCAGCTTTAAATTCATTATATTCTTCTTTATTTTCTGATTCGTGTTTTTTTATTTTTTTTATATATTTTTCACTAATGCTCAATTCTCTAAGTAGTTTAACCTTCATTTTAGATGGAATTGATATTCTAAATCTCGGCTCTATAGAATTGAAAGATACATTATGAATATTCCCTTTCTGTAATCTGCTCTGATCTTTAGAGGCGTCTATAGTCACTTCAGATAACAGTCCAGGAATAGAATCATTTACAGTTTTAATATTTTTAATTAGTGATTCAATAGCGTTTTGTAGCAATTGCCTTTCAGCCGGGTTAACACTTTCTACTCTATCCGAATAAAAGGATACTTCTCTAAGCATTCTTATTTCAGCTTCTATATTTTTTTTTATGCTCTCAATCATAATATTTTCTTCATCTCCCATTGAAGCTGGAGTATTTCTTTTTTTGCAGATTGAAAAATCACAGTATCTTTTTTTCTTTTGGCTTCTTCTAGCCTAAAAATAGCATCCTTCATACCGCTAAGCAGTTGTGCCAAAATGCCAATCTCCTCTTTTTTCATATGAACTACAAATTAATCAGATTTAAATACCTTTCAATTTTGAAGAATTATACTGCCTGAAGACCATATTTGTTTAAAATTTCTAAAGGGTTTTTATAATAATCATTGATAATCTTTCCAACTTCATCGAATCCATATACTTTTCTCTTATATAATTCATATAATAATTTAGCTCTGAGGATTAATTCACTTTGAAGTTTTACTAAAGGAACCCCCTTTCTCAGTGAAATCTTTTCCAAAACTTTGCTCTGTTTCTTAAAATAAAATCTATCTTCATTAGGGCTCCAGATAAAAGGAGTATTTATTAATGCAGTTCCATCTCTATTAACATTTACTATTTCGACAATCTCTCTCACTCTTCTGGTTTCTTGTTTTCTCACTACAGAATGTGTTGCAATGGCTACGCAATCAAGGGAATTAACCAAAGTAGGAGATAATTCGATGGGAGGAGTCTGCAGTCTCCTTATAAGTGTATCGACTGAATCTGCATGCATAGTACTCAATGAGGAGTGGCCAGAAGCCATTCCTTGAAATAATACAAAAGCCTCTTTTCCTCTTACCTCGCCAACAATTAAATAATCAGGATTTTGTCTAAAAGAACTTTTTAAGAGGGAAAATAAGTCCACTTCGCCGATTTTCCCAATTCCAATTGATGTCCTGGCAACAGCCGGTAGCCAATTTTCTTTTGGCAGACTAATCTCTCTTGTATCTTCAATGCTCACAACTCTAGCTTCAGGAGGGATAAAAAAAGCAACCGCGTTTAATAAAGTTGTTTTTCCGCTTGCTGTTCCACCTACAATTAAAATATTAGATTTATTCTCAATTAATAACCAAAAATATGCCAACATTTCAGGGCTTAAGGTGCCCAGAGCAATCAATTGACTAGGGGTCCAAGGAGTTCGTGTGAACTTTCTAATACTAAAAGTAGGTCCTCTTGAAGTAACATCTTTTGTGTAAGTTGCATTTATCCTTGATCCATCTGGTAATGTGCCATCAAGTAATGGCTGCGCATAAGATATATATCTTCCGGATCTCTGAGCTAATTTTTCAACAAAGCTCGCTAATTCATCAATATCTTTGTAAACAATATTTGTCCTCATGTTTCTATAAATCCTATGTATAATGTAAATAGGAGTATTAACTCCATTGCATTCTATATCCTCAATAAAATAATCTCTAAGCATAGGATCTATCTCGTTTAAACCAATAAAATCTCTGAATAAATAATAAAATATCTTGTCATAGCTATCTGTTCCAACTTTTATATTTAATTCATCGATTAATAGTCTAGCAGTTTTATCAATATATTCTGCAGTCGCCTCAATGGTGCTTTCAAGTGCCACATTGACGTTTATTAATTCAAGCATGGCCTTTTCAATCTGGCGTAATGCATCTTGTTCAAAATCTTTCAATAAAGGCTCTTCAACTTCATACGAAAGTTCACTGATTTTACTATCCCAATGAACATGTGCCGAAGCAAAAGGAGGGATTAACATATATCTTATGTCTAATTGCCTAGTATCTTTCAGTCTTGGAAGAGAAGGAATTGGAGGATTTAAATTTATTGTTACTACCATAAATAAAATAATTTATCTTAATATATAAAACTATCTCAAGCGATCCTCACAATATCAACATTATAAGCATTATTTCCTTCTGCGTCTGCTACAATCCCTTTGTTTTCAAAAGAAAACTTATAAGGGACGCTGGAAGGATTAAATTTTCTTATTTCTTGGACCCCATCAATAGTTATATCAGTCCCCAATCCATAAGGCAATGTAAGATTTACACTATTTTTTTTTCTATTTTCCGATGTTTTCAGGATCACTCTTCCCAGAGGGATATTTACTTCAGGCTGACTATACGGAAAATCAAGATCTTCTAAAACATAAACAATTTGGTTATTTTGGCCATCCATATACAGATTCCCTCTTTGCATCTTAAAATCAATAAGCCTTTTATTATACTTTCCAGATTCAATAACTTCTTTAACCTTACCATCTAAGTTACTTAACGCAACTACAGTCTGTTCAATTATTAGTCGTGCTCTTTTTTCGTTGATTTTAGGCATTATAAAAGCCAATACTAAACCCATTAATACTAATCCTATCAATACATAAATTACTGTTTCAAGCCATACCTGTCCTTTATATTTCATTTTATTTAATTAACAGGGCACAATTTCAATGGAATCGCTCATGTCACAAATCTTTCCTCCTTTCAATAATGCGTAGACTTCTATCTTATTGTAAATCTCATTAGATGAATAATTATATGTCAGTGCAGAATATCTACTGCCAGATTTTGGAATTACGAGTCGCCCATTCCCGATCCTTTCATCCATCATTTCTATTATTCCAGTGGGAGTGCCCCCTATTATATGCTCTGTCGCCGTATTTCCATCTCCCATAAATCTTAAACTAAGTCCATCGATAAATTCTGAGCTCGAATTATCAGGTCTAGATTTTACACTAATTAAGTATATTCCATTTGATTCATCACGGCAATTATAGTCAAAAGATTGATCGAATGAGAAATAATCTCTAAAATCAAAACATTCCGTGCTTTTTAATGATTTATCAGTAAATTCAATAATAAAGGTCGATATTATTGCAACAGCACTTATTGTTATAAGAATAAGTAATACGCTCGCAACCACACTAGACATACCTCTATTATTTTTCATATTATTTAATTTACATCGGCAAACTGTGCAAATTCATCACTGCATACATGAGGTTTATTATAATCTTTAGTTTCTCCTAATAGGATAGGTATAATAGACAACTCATCGCTTATTCTAACATCCTTGTCAGCTACATCGAGAACTATACTCTTCCCAATTCCAGGAGACAATCCATTATCGAAATATCCTGCGCCAAGATTTTCATTTGAACCAGCAATTTTCCTTCTTATTTCGGCACCATAAATTGCAACATTGCCTATATTATTAACACTAATAGTAAGCTCCTCGTCTGCAGAATTTAGGTCTGCTTCAGCAGAAAATTTTACATTTTGGCATGAATTTTCAATAGGTTCGTCAAATTTAAGAGTCTTTTCTTTTACAAAGTTTTTCGCCCAAATAAATATCATCGTTGCAACAACTAATGCTATAGCTATCAGCAGTACAGAAGCAATAACAGGCGATAATCCTCTTTTTTTTAATTCTATCATATTATTATTAGCCGCCCTATATTTAAAAACTTAATTAAGAGAGCATTACATTGCCTTTTGTTATATACTCAAATGCAGAATATGCTGCAGTGCATCCTTCTGCAACGCCTGTAATAGCCTGCTTAAATGGTTTATCAGCAACATCTCCGGCAGCATAAACTCCAAGGATATTTGTTTCAGACGTTTTATGATTTATTATTATCTCTTTCTTTTCATTTATTTTTACTCCAAGAGTTATTGCTAAGTCAGATAAAGCAATATGTCCAATAGCCACAAAAACTCCTTGAACTTCTAATTCTTTGTTGCCATTGTAATCTCTATCTAAAACAATAGATTTAACGAATTTATCCCCCCTAATTTCTATTATATTTGTTTTATTAATAATCTCTATATTTTTTTTTGCAAGAACTCTCGCCAAATTTATAGGCTCTGGGCGTATTTGTTCGCCCCTATATACAATAAACACTTTCTTTACATGTTCCGCCAATACCAATGCATCTTTGGCAGCACTATCACTTCCTCCAACTAAGGCAACTAATTTGCCTTTATAAAGCACAGCATCACACAACGCACAAAAATTAACCCCCTTATTCTCAAACTCTCTGCTTCCTTTTACACTTTCAGGCAATTTTCTCCATTTTGTTCCTGTTGCAAATAGTATTGTTCTGCCATTATAAATATTATTTATCGTCTTCACATTAAATAAATTTTTTTTCTTCTTCACAGTTTCAGCTTTTTCCTCCCTAATTGTAACTAAATCATATGATAAAGCATGGTCCTTAATTTTATCAGATAACTCTGTTCCTGTTAATTTAATAAAGCCAGGATAATTCTCGACAATATTTGTCGTGGTTATTACTCCGCCGATAGGCAATTCACTGCCGTGGCTTGCTCCCAAAACTAATGTTTTCAATCCTAATCTTGCAGAATACATGGCAGCCGCTAATCCAGTAACTCCTGCTCCTAAAATAATAAGATCATAATTTTTATCAATTATTTTAGCCTCCCTTTCTCTTCTCATAAATAGAATTAAAAGTTTCTATTTTATAAATTGTTCGTTTGAATATTTATCAATCAATTCCAAAAGCAATAAGCTAAATAAGACACAATTTCCTATTCTAGAAAAAATAGAGATTTTAAAATAATAATATCAATTATTATATATGCATCTTAATAATATTTATATTATCTATCTTACATGTCCAGTAATGGATAAAAATCTGAGACTTTATTTAGAAGAGAATAATATCAAATACAAAGTCTATGAACATCCAGAAGTCTTTACAGTAGCAGAGTCTAAAAAGATAAAAGCAAAAATTCCAGGCAGGCATACTAAATGTTTATTCTTGAAAGATGAAAATTCTAATTTTTATCTTATCTGCATAATGGCTGAAAAAAGATTAAATTTCAATCTATTAAGAAAAAAATTAAATTTAAAGCGTTTATTTTTTGCATCTCCAGAAGAGCTTAAAAATGAACTTCACTTAAAGCCAGGGGCCGTATCACCATTTGGGATGATATACTCAGATTCAACCTTTCTTATATTGGATAAAGGCCTTTGGGATGCAGAAGAAATGGGTTTTCATCCTAATATTAACTCTTCCACGTTAGTTTTAACCAATAACAATCTTAAAAAATTCTACGGTACTTTAGGGAAAAGAAAAGAAATTATGGAATTATAATGGATAAAAAACATGCTCTTTTTTTTGCTTTATCCATCTCTCTGCTTCTAGCATCAAATTATTATTTTTTTATACATAATTTTAGTCCAGAAAGGGAGAAGGCAAGGATATCGAGGATAATAGACGGAGATACTATTGAATTAGAAGATGGCAGAATAATAAGGCTGGCTAACATTAATGCTCCGGAAAAAAATATACCAGGAAGTGAATTAGCAACAAATTATTTGAAAAACTATGAAAATAAAACAATTGAATTGGAAATTTTAGGAGAAGATAAATATAATAGGCTTCTTGCGAGGATTTATTCTCCGCGCTATATAAATTTGGAGCTGGTGAAAGAAGGATTTTCTTCAAAATTCCTTGTTCATGAAGGAGAATTTAAGATTTTTAATGAGGCAGAAAATAAAGCGATTAAATCCTCATCAGGAATTTGGAAAAAATCACCTTATTATGGGTGTTTCAAGTCAGAAATTCATCCTAAAAATGAAATTGTAACAATTATAAATAATTGTAACAATCTTAATATAGCCTCCTGGATTTTAAAAGATGAAAGCAGAAAGCTCTATAATTTTAAAAATATAGAGATAGGAAGAGTTGTTCTGCATTCAAAAGAAGGAGATGATAGTGGAAGCGATATATTCTGGAATTCAAAAACAGAAATATGGAACAACGATAGAGACTCAGTCTATATATTTGACAATAATTGGAAAATTGCCCATTTTAATTACTATGGTTACTAGTATTGTTTTCGCAATACAGTTAACTTCAGCGATAGAATTCGAGTTAATATCTCCTGAATCTGCAAATGCAGAGGAATCATTTTTAGTTTCAATTTCTTCTCAAGATTCAGAAAACCACGATGTAAAGATATTTATACAGGATTTGAATAAAAAAATTATTTCTCAAATTTTTGAAGGAAGTTGGAAGAACCCCCATTATTATATAAAATCAGCCTTTCCAGACAATAAAGAATTCAAGATTAGAGCAATTACAAACCAAGGGAATTACGAGATATGCGCAAGATTAAGAAAAACAGGAAAAACAAGTTTTGACGAAAAATGTAATTCTATCGCAATAAATCCCCCGCTCAATCCTGATTCAGATTTAAAGGAATTAAAAGTAGATGAATCTTCAGTTAGTAAAAAGAAAAGTACATCTAAAAAACCAGAAGAAAAAAGTGAAGAAAATAGCGAAGAAATAACGCCCCAAATCAATAATAATAAAAATAATTCAGAGTATAATCAACTCCTAAATAAATTTCAAAATATCTCAGCTTTAGAACCAATACAGAAAAAACAGGAAAAAATAATCCTTAACTCAAAGCCATCTTTAGAAGAACAACAGGTCATAATAACCAACTATGAAAAGCATAAGACAATTATCTTATATTCTTTCATTGGTTTGCTTGTTATTATTATAATTTTTTTGTCTTTGAAGAAACTTTAAAAACAAGATAATTTTAAATAGATTATGGAAAAAATACGAGCCAACCTTATCCTAGAGATATTAGGCAGACCAAAAGAGCATGTTTTGGAAGCATTAAATGAATTAGTAAAGAAACTTGGTTCAGAAAAGGGAACAAGAATAATAGAGAAAAAAAATCATGAGCCAATTCTTGTTCAGGACTCTAAAGATCTTTTTACTTCATTTTCAGAAATTTTGGCTGAATTTGACTCTTTGGATAATTATTTCGGAATTATTTTTGCTTATATGCCCTCAAATATAGAAATTATCAATCCTGAAAGATTAGTATTAAACAATTCTGACTTAAATCAGCTGGCAAATAAATTAGTCCAAAGGCTTCATAATTATGATGCAATTACGAAAAAAAGCCTTTACGAGAATGAAATCCTAGTTAAAAAATTAAAAGAGATCAATTCAACTAATCCAGGCAAACATATAAAAGAAGAAAAACCAAAATTAGAAAGACAATCAAAGAAGAAAAAATCCTCGAAAAATTCAGGGTAACTTTTCCATCTTTCTCTCTGCGGAAGAAACTCTTTTGCTGAATCCTTCAACTTTTTTTATTGATCTATATCTTAAAAATACATAAATAACCAAAATTAAAAGAAAGACGGCAATTATATATCCGATCCAAGATTTTCCTTCTTTTTTATCTTCAATAATGCATTTTCCAATACAGCAGGCGCCATCAATACTCGCTTTAGTTTCCGTACTGCATATTTCATTTGAAGAGCAAACTGTTCCATTTAATTCACGACAATAATAAGACAATTTGCCTTCTAAATAAGGAGTCTTAGCTTCGCTTTCGTTTTCTGTAAAACTGATTATAATTGGAAGTTCAATAACGTTCTCATCGTTTATAATGATTATTTTATCATTTATCCTCTTATCACTGTCAAAGATGCCAATGAAGCTTATATTTATTTCAATAATATCATTTGTACCAATGGAAATATTATCATAGCTTAACAAAAACAAATCTTTATTATATATAAATTTAATTGATTCTATCCTCTTATCAATTAAATTGAAAATTTTAAAAGGGTAAATTAAATTATTGTTGAAAAAAGCAGTACTGATTATTGCATTAGGTTCAATTCGGATACTGTCTGTTTTATTACTAGATTGGTTCTCATCAGAAAAAATTAGGTAAGCTGGAATTATATACTTCCCTATTTTAATTTTAACAAATTCTGTTTTTTTAATAGAATCTAATGAAAATTTCAGAATATTTTTTCCAGGTTTTAGAATTATCTCTTTTTCTAATGGGAAATCTATACTAACATTTTTTTCATTATCCTCATTTAAAATAGTCTCTATATCGAATTCCTTATCTGTAAATATAAATCCCGGCTTGATAAAATAATCTGTAAAATTTGAGGCAGTGCTAAAATTATGTATAAAATCAATTTCCGATATTTTCCCGTTTATAAAAGTAGAAATGTCTCTTATAATTAAACTATAATCTCCTTCATTTTTTGGAGCAATTAACCAAATATAATACTTGTCTCCCAGCCTCTTTATATCATATTCGAACGGCACACCAACGTGTTCTCTTCTAAGTTCAATTTTATTTTTCTCAATGCCAGATATTATTTCTCCAGATATTTCTCCTATAATAGTTTCACCCATATCATATGTTGCTTTTAAATCACTGGAAATAGCGCTCGTGTTATAAATTAAAAATACTATAACAAAGAACAAAATACCCTCTTTCATATATTATGGACAAACATTAATTATATAAATATGTTCATATTCCATTTTTTACTTGCTCATCTCTTTTAGTTTTTTCATAGTTTCTTCTATCTCTCTGTCTTCTTGAGATCTTACTCCCTTAGTCTCCCTTAGACCAGGCCCAGGTTTAGATACATTTCTTTGGCCTGGAGGCCCATACCTTTGTAAAGGGCGTGGAAACATCATCCCTGATGGAGCGCCCGGAGGCATCCTAGGTCTTTGGCCTATCCCAGATGACGCTCCTCCTGCTCTATTATTCTTTCTATTGTGCCACCAAATCTGTATTTTATGTCTATAAATTATTCCAACAATTATTAATAGAATTAAAATTATCAGCATAATTATCCAAATAATTGAAATTCCTCCAGGACTCTCAGGCTTTTCTATTTTTACAACACAACAAGCATCTGCAGGATTGGAGCAACTCTCTCCAATATCTTCTTCATCATTAGAACAGCTTGATTTACAAACACCATCTGATAAAACGCATAAATTTTCATTTTGAATATTTTCACATCCCCCATCAATACAGCAACTGCCATCTGAAGATGACTCTATTCTACCAGTGCATTTCTGATTATATGAGCATACAATCCCTCTCTTTTCGTTGCAGTTAGCCTCAACAACTTTTTTGCTGCAACATACTTCTCTAAAATTTCCACATTCAAATTCATTCAAATTTATGCCATCTATTTCCAGGCAGGCATTTTCAGCTTCACAATAATATCCTTGAGTTCCACATAATTCCCGTCCAGCAATGTTAATTTTTCCATTTCTAGGCCAAGCAGAATATAAAATAAAGGCAGTATCTCTAATATTATTGTTATTCCAGCATCCATCTTTTGTCTGAACGCTCAAAAGATAGTTTTTAGCAGATTCTAATTCTCCGGAGCCAGTTCCTGACAACGCAAGCATTGCTAGAGCACTATCGTAAAATCGATTGTATGGGCTCCCAACTACATCCCAATATTTTCCAAGTTTCTGATTTTGGACAAGTTCATTATAGTTCTCATCTCCATTAGTTAAAATAAAATTAAAAGCTGAAGGCAAAAATCTTTGATTCTCACCTGATGAAGAAAGCAAATAAGGAAGATAAGCATCTGAACTCTCTCCAGTCTTAGACAAAGCGAGAGCTGCCCACAATGTCCCTTCATAATCGCATTTTGTTCCTGTAGAAAAGCATCTCGAAACAACTTTTTCAGTCGTGGTGCCCAATGAAACACTTGAATGTGTCTCCGAGGATATATAAACAGTATTCCCAATAGATTTTTGATAAACAAGTGTTGTAACAAAATCTTCATCGCAAGAGATACTGAATTCTTTTTCAAGGCATTTATCAGATACTTTAAGCCAATATCCTCCATAAGAAATCTCAAAACAGGATCCAGGATTGCCTTCCAATTTCATGTCATTATTAATTCTTATTTTTGATTCTTTCTGATCATAGCTAATAGTGCACTCTGAAGGATAATGATTTTGAATATCCATCTCTAAATACCATATCAAGTCTTTAGCACTTTGCGATTTAGATAATAACCAGTCTTTTATGGATTTAATATTTTCACCAACACTATCATACGCAATTAATACTTGTGCACTGTCTTTAATACTGCACCCATTTTTTGGCCAGCAAGCCTCATTTGTTTTTTTTTCAGAGGCTATTTTTTCTTTAATTTTATTATCACTGCCTAATGCCAGAAGACTGAAAATAGAGTCTTGCAAAGAAAAGCTCGTTTTCGAATCAATTTGATTTTCTAAACATTGATAAGCATTATTAATTTTATTGTCTTCACCAGAATCAATTAATCCACTTTCAGAATTATTATTTTGCGCCAGTGCAATTCCAGGAAAAGATGCAATAACTAATAAAAGTATAAGACCAACTCTTTTTTCCATCTATTTTCTAAGAATCCCTAATTTAAAAAGTTTCTTAGTCTGTTTTTCACTAAACTACCCAGCTATCAAAGTAAAAAACAACAAATCATCTTCTAGCTCTTCTTAAGACTTCAACAATCGGATTTTTGGCTTTTGGCACTCCATCCAATAACCCCAAATCTTTGTAAAAATTACTATTGCTGTAATTAGGAGGCAAAATTTGCCTTTTCTGCCTTAGTATCCAATCAATTTGCCCTTTAATGTATCCTTCTTTTAAAGGTGGATCATTTAATTTATTCCATTCTCTCACTCTATTATTTATAAATTCAGTTGAAAAATTAAGAGATTTTAAAAAGGTTAATAAAATAAATAAGCCGCGTTTTTTCCCTTCTTTTAAGCCGCTCAATAACTTTTTAATAGGTGAAGGAAAAATATCCTCACTTACTCCGCTTATATCTATTTTCTTATTAAGCTTAAATGCATTCTTGTCGGATTTTTCAGTTTCAGCCCTATTAGCATCTTTCCATTTTAAAGCAATTTTAAGCAATTTTTCCGCTTCATTGTTTAAATTCAATGGCAAAAAATCATGAATCTTTACTCTTAAAGGATCAGCATCTCTTAGGGGCTGAAAATTTTCGATCTCTTTCTTTTCTAAAACTACACTTGCCAATGCGGTTTTTTCATGCAATGAATAAGGCATTCTAAATAAATGCCTTGGAGAAACCAAAATTAAGTCAGATGAACCAAATTTTTCGCCAGATAATTCCTCCTCAAATTCATTAAAGTATTCTTTTGACATATTTGCTTCTTTTGTATATGTTGCTTTATACTTCCCAGAAGTTTCAGTTTTATTAATTGAAGATAAGCCATCACAGTAACTACATTGAAAGTAATCTTTTTGATCTTTAATTTCTAAAATTCCAGCACAAACATCTTGAGGGCATAAAAGCTTCCTCTTTGTTAGTTTCATGTCTTTTCTTTGAATGCTGAAATTACAATCTGGGCATCTGAGAGTTACAAGAATTCCCTTTCTTGCAGGCCTCTCGCATTTCGGGCATAGAGATTCTAAAAAATCTTTTTCAGATAATAAAGTATTTTTTTTAATATTGGCAATGTCACCCATAATGACTGAAGCACGTTTGTTATATTCTTTCTTAACAAAATGCATTAGATATTCGCATATTGCTCTTGGCCATTCTGGAAACATTTCATTCATATTTTTTCCTTCGAATTCTTTTGGAAATGCTTTTCCACCAATTATGATATGCATGCCCTTACTGCCTGAGAATTTAATCCCATAATTTTTTATACCGTGTTGTTCGATAGCATTTATAACAATTAGTGTAAGGACTTTTGAAAGGTCTAAATATTTAGAATCAATATCAATCACAAGGTCCCAACTTTTACGAAGAAGATTAAGGTCTTCTCTATCCATATCCAAATTAATCTTCAAAGGATCATGCCATATTTCTTCAGATGAATGAAAAGAAGTTGCCCCCATTTTTACCAACCCCATTATATCTGAATAGTATTGCAAGCTGTCTGGTCTTTTTCCAAAACCATTAAAATATCTAGGAACAACTTCTCTATCTTTAGAAAACTTTAATATTGCTTCTTGAACTTTAGGATTAGAATAATAAAAATGTGTTATTCTTCTAATTTTTTCCTCTCTTTCTTCCATAATTATAAATTTAATTAGAAGGTTATATTCTTTACTGTTTTCAAGTATAAAGTATAAATAAAAGATTAAAATAAGACATCACAACACAACAAAGCTTAAAAGCAAAACCTGCTCTTTAGAGCAATGCATTTAAAACTTGAAAATCCCAGACTTTTCGCAGATATAATATCTATTATTTCAGAGGTAGTTACAGAAGTTAAAATTAAAGTGTCTAAAGAAGGACTATCTTTAACTGCAGTAGACCCTGCCAATGTGGCTATGGTTCATTTCAACATGCCTTCTGATTTATTTTCAGAATATAATATAGAAAAAACAGATATCTTAGGAATCAATCTAGAAAATCTCAAGGCAGTATTAAGAAGGTGCAAACCAGGCGCCTCTTTAACTGTTGAAAAACAGGATAATATACTAAAATTAGGGATTCAAGATAGAATAAAGAGAGATTTCAGCTTAGCTTTGTTGGACATAGATGTGGAAGAGAAAGAAATGCCTCAATGGGAGTTCAATTCAATAGTTAAATTGAATGCCGATGCATTGGTGGAAGTAGTTGAAGATTGTGCAATAGTATCTGATGCGTGCACCTTTATAGCAGAACCTTCAAAATTTATCGTGGAAGCATATGGTCTGAATTCTGCAAGAGCGGAATTTTCTTCGGACGAGGCAGAAATATACTCCGCTAACAGTATGGCAAGATTTTCTCTTGAATATATGAACAAGTTCATTAAAGGTGCAAAGGTCTCTAATAGGGTGCATCTGAGTTTTTCAAACAATCATCCAATGCGTTTAGATTTTCCAACTGGAAATGTGATGCTGTCTTTCGTTCTAGCTCCAAGAATCGAACAGGACGAATAGTTTTAATTAACGCATATATAAGATCACAAGTTTTTAGGCACCTGTGGTATCCGATTATTATTTCCTAACGATAAATTAATCCTCTTTGTCATATTT
>CAYXLD010000009.1:0-30685 GCA_964465795.1 Candidatus Woesearchaeota archaeon | reverse complement strand
AGCAGAACTGCTCCAAGATGCAGAAGTCAATGTACATTGCCCTGGTGTTGTTGAAGTAGTAGTATTCATGATTTTAAAACTATCACTAAACAAGCCAGAACTATTTACAAATTGAATACTAATCTGAGTTGCGTTCAATGTAAATTTATTAAAACCGTATGTTGGATTAACATTAATACCTGACCACTTTGCAAAATAACCTGCTTCAGTATCTGCGCTGTTGATAGTATAAAGAGTATGCCCAAATGTCCCAGATATAAGAAGAATACTGCCGGCGCCTTTATCATATAAATCATCGGCCCCATCATCTACAACACATGCGGGATTGTAAGAATTTATCTGCGCACAAGTTAATTGCTTGCTCCTCTGATATGTATGATCATGCGCTTGTAATATTAAATCCACTTTTTTATTTAAAAGTAAGTTCATTAAATCTGCTCCAATTTCACAGGTTTTTGTTGCTGTTGTAATGCAATTTTTATGCATGCCTACAATAACCCATGGAATGCCTGCAGCACGTGCAGAATCAATAGTATTCGACAGCCAATTATAGTTAACATTTCCAGCAAAATAATCATATTGTGTGCCTCCAATATTCAAATCAGGCGAAATCATAATTATCCTGGCTAAATTTTGATAATCGTAATAATATTCAACGCCATAAAGACCTTGCACATTTAATCTATCAGGCAAGCACGCTGCAAAATTCAATATAAAGCCATTCGGTCCTCCTGTTTCTTCATGATTCCCAGTAACTAATTCAAATGGAAAACTTTGCCCGACTTTTGATTTAACAAGATCGCACCAAGCTGTTTCTGTTCCAGGAGAGCCATAACTCATATCTCCAAGACCAAAATAAAAAGCCGCTCCAGATATATTTAAAGCGTCTAAGCTTCTATTAGTATTAATATTCCATCCATGATCTCCTCCTGCTGCAAAAATTAGTTCAGATGGCAAGGCTCCACAGCCCTCATCAATTCCTCCAGCGCAATTATTATCTAATCCATCCCCGCAAACTTCAGTTCTTCCAGGATTAATATTAAAGTTAGCATCCTGGCAATCAACTAATATTCCGCATGTTCCTCCAGCAGTAGCGTTCCATCCGTCAGCATCAGCATCAATGCAAACAGGAGCATTACATAAACTTGTATCAAATCCTAAACAATTTCCTAAACAAGATAAACTCCCCCCGCTAAATCCTCTGCTTATGCATGTCTGTCCATTTAAATCACTCCCATCACAAACCTCTCCACCTTCTCTTATATTATTTCCACATATCCCTCCAGAGCCAGATTCATACGCGCCAATATCATATCCAGCCCCAATAGGCCTCACATTTCCGTCAAAATCATTTCTTGTAGGAACGCTTATCCCTCTGTCAACAATATTTCCTGCTTCAGAAGAAGCAGTATTAATCCTAAAATCTTCTCTCACTCTAGGATTAGCGCTGACAAATGGATTGCTTGTTGCAATTCTGTTATTGCTTTCCTGCGTTACAGTTCCAACAACAACATCTGTATTTCCAGTGCTAACAATGGGGCTATATAATAGATTATTCCAAACAAATGTATTTAAAAAAGAGCCTATCAAAATAGGCTCAAAATCATTTTGATTTCCTGCTGTAGAGGTGTAAAAAGTATTTCCATAAATCCACATCCCATGAGGCGGAGGCATAATACTTGCCCTCTGCTGAATCCACATGCCTCTATTTGTCCTAGAATTGCTTGTATCAAAAATATTATTTCTTATAGTATGATTAAATCCTGATGTAAAAATAGCATTCTGCCCATCATAATAAGTTCTAAAATAATTTCTTTCAATAATAACATCTCTAACTCTTTGATCGGTATGGCTGTCTTCAGTTCCAAATGAAAATGTCCAGATAACATCGTTATAAGGAAAATCACTGTTATTAACTTCATTGTCAGAAATAATAATATTTTGGCTGTATGTTCCTAGGGGAACAATATTTACCCACGACCCCCAGCCGTTTGCGAAATCTTCATTAAAAACAGGAGCATGAAGCTTAATTACGCTTTTTGTTGGCGCAGCAGTACCTAAAAAATTATCACTAATAACAACCTTATCAAGATAAAACAATCGCGCAACATGCTCTGTTCCTGTTGCATTCTTGGCAATATTTCCTAAAAAAGCAGAGTTGCGCGCAGTAACACCAAAAATACCTATTCCACTTCCTCCCCAGACATCTTGCATATCAGAATCAATAACAAATAATCCTCGATGTATATTATGATTAGCGCCGCCACCATTCGCCGCATTTAAATATGAGGGTCCAAATGAGATATGTCCATGATAGAGTCTGCTTTTAAGGCGAAGGACTAATATATCTGCAACCTCTCCTCCTGCATGAATCGCCCTCTCGCTAACTCCCTCACCCAATAAAGTAAGATCCATAATTCTCCAGTCAGAAGTTTCAGGTCCAACACGGCTATCAGTTCCACTTGCAAGAACAAAATCCGTCTGCCTAAATATAGGATTATTTGCGCAAATTCCCCGAGCATCAGCATTCACGCAAGCACCATAAGCTCCGACAATTCCAGGTCCAAGAATATTGCCAAATGATTTGCTTCCTCCTGCCCAAGTCTCTCCTCGCTTAAACAATATTCTCCTTCCAGTCGCAATATTATTCATTGCAGTTGTAAAGCTTGATGTTGTAATTCTGGAAGCCCCTGAAGGACATCCTGTAAAATCGCCAGTTTGTGAAATACAAATTGTATTAGTTCCAGAAAAAACAATATTAGGATCAGTTACAGTTATTACAGTTTGTTGAGTTGCAGAACTTCCATCAATATCAACAACATTAAGCGTGGTAGTATAAACTCCTGGAGTTTCATAAACATGAGCAGCTAAAGACCCGCTTGCTCGGTTTTTACTCCTGCCATTCCAAAAACTTCCAGAAGAGGAATCTCCAAAATCCCAATTATAATATAAATCATGAAACGGTTTATTAGTCAGTGTTGATGTTGTTCCAGTCGCGTCAAAGAATATTGCACAAGGCGCAACGCAATTCGTCCTTGAAGAAACTAATGAAGCTGTCGGAGCGAGTAAAACCGGCGTTGTATCGGCTAAATTTCTAGCACTATCTCTTGATATCCTACTAGAAACAAAATCATTAAAAGAACTAAATAAATTATTCGAAATATCTCTGTATAAGATGCTATTAAATGATAAAATTAATATAAATACTGCAATTGATAATATAGCAATAATTAAAAAATATTTTAATATATTCTTCTGCCTCTTTTTAAACATTCTAATTATAAAATTTTAAACTTTATAAACTTTACATCATTAAAAACACCCTGTCTAAAAGATCTTATTTAATTAGAATGAATTCATATATCAAAAGATCAAATATTGTGTCTTTTCTTTCGTAATTAATTTTATTTTCATAATAATTTATTTCGCCTATTGGCAAATAAGCAAAAATAATTGAAACAAATATTAAAGAATCTAAAATATTCTTCTTTCTGTATAAAGCTATAAAAGAACAATTAAAAACAGATTTATAAAATCTGCTATTTGTTCTCTAATTCTTTAATTAGGATCTGTGGATCCAATTCTTCTATATTTTCTATGCTCAATTCATTAATATTAAAAACTTGATTGCTTCTTATACTCCCTGAAAATAGTTTTTCCTCGCCTAATAATTCTTTTTTCTTTAAATAAAATTGTTCTAAAGAAAATATCTCCTCATCGCTCAATCCCAGCTTTTTTATCTGATCTCCAAATAAAACACTTCTTATAGTTTCACTGCCGTCATCTAAAACAATATTTAATAAAGCCCTTTTTTTTCCATTAACTTTGCCATGATTAGTACATTGCCCATCTACAACTTTTTTTCCACATTCAGAGCAGGCTTCAAAATATCTAGGGTCAAAAATTTGCACAACAACCGCCTTTGCACTGAAACTTTCTCCTGATTTTACATCTTTAAATTTCTTGTAATTAAACACTTTCTTTTCAACAACATTTTTCATTTCTTCCTTGCTTTTTTTAATATCGGAAAAAGAAGATAAATGTATCTCTCCATTTCTGATACTGCCATTTGATATTTCAATAACATCTTTTAGCTTAAGTTTCTCCTGTTCAAATAATGAGATGTGATGATTATCCCATAATACAACTCTTGTATTTGAGCTGTCATCGGCCAGTCTGAAACTGCAGACTTTCCCCGCCTTGCCATTTTTATTATATTCAGTAATGGGGGACATTTCAACAATTTTTCCAATAACATTAACTTTCCTCATTCCCTGCACTAATTCTTTTATTTTTAATCTTTCTTGGTCAAAATTAATTCCTAATTCAGCAGCAACAATCTGTGCTGCTCCTTCTTTACTTACAAGACCTGATAATTTGGCTCTTTTTGCCTCTATCTTTCTCTCTATTTCTTCTATACTTAGCCCTCCAGACTCAGAGATTCTAGAGACTAGCCTATTATAATTTTCATCCACCTATTTTTATAATATTCGGAGTTTAAAAGCATTATTGTATAATTCTTCATTTTTTTATTATAGAAAATCTTTTAAATAGTCTGTACATCATTCGGCTATGGCGGGAATAGTAGCAGTAATAGTTCGAATACTTCCAGATTCCCCAGAAGCAGATCTAAAAAAAATACAGCACGAAGCAAAAATAATACTGGAAAAAGAAGGCTCAAAAAATATCTCTTTTATAGAAGAGCCAATAGCATTCGGGCTTAAAGCACTAAAAATAAAATTCGCCTGGCCGGAAGAAAAAAACACAGATATTATAGATAATTCTCTTTCGGCAATAAAACACGTATCTTCAGCTAAAATAGAAGATTATCGCAGAGCTTTTGGATAATAAAATAAAGAAACTTATTTAAAACTCCTTCTATTATATAATAGATGGCGCTTTCACAATCCCAAATCAAAGAGTTGAAATCCCAGCTATTAGGGCAAATTAAGCATCTCCCTCCGGATAAAAAAAAGCAGGCAGAAGAGCAGATAGAATCTCTTTCTCCAGAAGCAATGGAATCAATGCTGGAAGAGCAGCAATCTCCTCAAAAAACAATATTCCGCAGAATAATAGATAACGAAATTCCCTCTGTAAAAATAGCTGAAAATGAAAAAGCCATCGCTGTCTTATCAACAAAATCAATTTCTAAAGGCCATATCATAATTATCCCAAAAACACCGATAAAGGAAGAAAAATCACTTTCTAAAGAAGCACATGCCCTATCAGAACAAATCTCTAAAAAAATAATCTCGTCTCTAAATGCTAAATCAACTGAAATAATATCAGAAAAAGCATTTGGCGAAGTAATAGTAAACGTAATTCCAATTTACGATAAGCCATTAAATCTAAAATCAAAAAGAGAGGATGTTTCAATTGAAGAGCTCGAAAAAATTAAAACATCAATAAATGTAGAAAAAATTATCAAGCAGTCTGAAACAATCAAAATAGAAAAGAAAAAAGATGAACTTGTAAAACTAAAAAGAAGAATACCGTAATTAAAGCGAATAAAAATGCAGGTGTAAAAGGTATTCCTTCTTTAATGTAAACTGCTTTTCCAAATTTTCTTAGCAATTTGATGTTCTCATTATTCAATCCATGAACGCTTTTTCTTATAATATGTTTCCCTATTTTAACTTCTTTTTCTAGCCAATCCCCTTCGCTTAACTTATCGGCATGAACTTTTCCTATCATACATTTATCCAAAGATTTAACATAAACATAAAAAAATGGAACAATTAAAAACAAAAGTGAAAAAATCCCTGCAACCTTCAATAAACTAAGTGAAAAAATCAACGCCGTAAAAATTAAAAGTATTGTGCCATTCTCTCTAATTATTCTTTCAAATTCATTAGTAAACTTCTTTCTTCGTTTAATAGCTATAAAAACACTATAAATCAAGCTATAAACAACCCCTAAAAGAAATAAAGAAGAAATAAAAATAATGCTATAATATCCAAAATCATTAAAATTATTATAAGGAAGTATTATCCCAAATCCCATTAATAATTTAGCATCGCCGCCAGCAAATGCTCTAGCGTAATAAAATCCATAAGCTAAAGCAAAAAAAATGCTGAATCCAAAAACTCCTAATAAAAAATAACTCCAATCATTAATAAAAATAGAATAAAATCCCCTATAAGCAAGAGCAAAAGCAATTAAAGAAAAACTAATCCAATTTGGCACTTCCCTCTTTTTCAAATCAACAATAACAGCAAATATAGTCCATATAAAAGCTAATGCAAATAAAAAATAATATTCCTCCATGATAATAAAAAACTACAGGCATTTATTAACTTTCTCTCTTCTCTTTGTTGCCTGTTCTAATATTATCGCTTCTATGTTTCCCGCCTCTTTTATACTTCATATATCTCCCTTTAGCTTTTTTATCTCTTTTGCTTTTCCTAAAACTCGGTGTTTCATAATCCATATTAAAATTGTAAAAAATACTTTAAATTTCTATCTGAAAAAGTTTAGCCAATACAATCATTTTTGCAATTATATTGCTCTTCCTTACTCGCTATACTTGTATCTTTGCTAGTTACTTCAGAAGACCCGCAATTTATCTTTCTTGGTTGTCCATCGCTTAGTTTAACGTTTTTGCAAGCACAAAAATCAACTTTAGAATCCGCAGCTACTGCCACTTTACAAGAAGCTACCATTGCACTCAAATCACTTCCCGTAGTAATCCCTATCTTAGAAAACAAGTTCTCCCACCCAATTGAAAATCCCAAAACAAGTAATACTAAAACTATAATTCCCAATACTATCAATACTAATGTTCCAATTGATAACTCCTGTCCTCTTTTGTTCATATTTATACCTAATCAATTTTCCTTATAAACCTTTCGTCAGCTTTTCTCTATCCGGAATTGAAAAATCTGACTAAAACAAACGAGCATTTATTAGAATATTATTGATATTGCTTAAAAACTTCCTGTTATAATTTTCAAAAAATTGGAACTCTGGACAGAGCAGTCAACTTCTACATTTTACTTTCGCTACCAACCCCAAAATATCTAATCCAAGCACCCCCATAATTTGTCCCAAAACAATCACTTTTAAGAAATCCATCTTTACAAAATATTTTTACTTGATAAAGAGTATCTTTTTTCAATTTAGAATCATCAATATCGAACTTATATCTTCTTTCACTAGCATAAGACACAGGATCTATAATTTCAATAAACTCTTCCTTAAGAACATAATAGCCCTCATTAAAATTAAACTCAAATGTAGCAGAGACAACAATCTCCATCATAAAATCTTCAGAACATGTCTTAATGAAAAAGTAAATAGATTGAGGCACAGTATTTTCTTTTCTAATATAATTTTGCCTATTTGAGAAGTCATGTTTTTTCATTACAATATGCGATTAAGAGAAGTGGCAATCCCTCCAAAAATTTATCCTCTGGAATGAAATGACGAGCTGAGAAATTTTTGAGAGTTGGATTGACATTTGGGCTAATTTCTGGTCTGCACGGGGCAGATTGCCGAAGGCAAAAGAAATTACCTCTTAATCTGCTGTTCCCAGACCGAAACTCATCAGAGTTGAGGCACGAGCTGAAACCTCAAGGTTTCCTCGTGAGTTAAAAATTCTCTTTAGGGTGGGCAATTAAATCTGAGAAATTGTTGTACTATTGTTTTCTGTTTGTGAGTCGCCGACTTTTTTGCTTCTTTTTTTCTAAAAAAGAAGTTTGAGATGGGGCGTGTTCTTATAGATATCAGACACCTTTATAAGTTTGATAAATTTAGATACGTTATGAAAAGAAAACCAAAAATGTTTTCTAAGGATATGGCAAAGGATGAAGTACATAATTTTGCTTTAAGTGGAATTGGCGTATTGGTTGTCGGACTTATTTTTATTCTGTTCAATGGTGTTGATTGGCTCAATATATCTCTGGTTATTTTGGGCGTCTTAATGTTAATAGTTAGAACAAAAGGAATGATTATTTTTGTAGGAATATTGGAACTTTTATTTGGAGTTTATTTAATAATCATGTTTGCTTATGGCTCGGGATATACTTTTTGGAGAGGATTAATTGTTATAGGCGCTTCGGGTTATTTAATCTGGATGGGAATAAGCGACATCCAGAAATATTATAAAGTTAAAGAGATTTTTTCGGTAGAATATAAAAATAAATCTTCTGGTTGGAAAACTTTCTTTATTACTTTGGGGGCAATTTTTGTCATTCTCTTTTTTCTTGGATTATTTTCTACATATGAGGAACAAGAATTACAAGCATTTGGCGAACAAGTAAAAGACTCAATAGTTTGGGTTAGTTATGAAGTTTCTGGAAAAACAACAGATGGACGCTATTTTGAAGGTGGGGGAGCAAGTGGTTCTGGAGTAATTTATGCTATAGATGGTTCAAAAATGAAAGTTTTTACAAATAGGCATGTGATTGATTGCAGTTTTGGTGAGGCATATTGCTTAGAAAGAATGTCTGAAAAGATTAAACTTAGAACACAGGACGGAAAAGTACATAGTGTGTCAAAAATTCTTTATGCACCGCACAATATGGACACCGCCATATTAGAAGTTAATCTGCCAAGTTCAGAGAAATATAAACCTGCTTCAAGACCAAGTAGTTTTGCCAATATAAGTGAAAATGTTATAGCTATAGGTTATCCCGATGCTGGTCTTGAAGGCAATTATGTTGAATTTTCTGTTTCTAAAGGAAAAATCACTGGAACAAGACAAATAATTGCACAAGATGGATTTGGATTTGAGGTTTACGATTCTGATGCCTATGTAAACCATGGAAGTTCTGGCGGTGGTTTGTTTGACGAGAATGGAAATCTAATAGGCATAACTACATGGGGGAGCACCTTTGGAAGTTATAGTGTCGCAATTAAGTTAGATGTTATTGATAATTTTGACACTTATATCACATGTAATAATGGTTATCCTATTGGAGATAAATGTTTTAATTATTGTAAACTCGGACAATCACTAGGTAACGATGGAAAATGCTACAATATTTGTGACGACTATTATTGTCTATCTGAAAGACCTTTAATAGACAGCGAATTATGCAATTTTAAAATAGGATATATTCCTGGAAATGATGGATTTTGTCATCAGGCCTGTACTAAAAATACTTATTGTCGTGAAAGTTCTATTTGTTATAAAAATCAGTGTGTTAGCTGTCCTTCTGGAACGTATTTATTTGAAGATGGAAATTGTAGAGAATATCAGTAATTGCTTTTTGTTCTTAGCCCCATCTCAATAATAAAAAACAAGAAAAATATTTGGGAGAGCAGAGCGAACCTTTTATCGTTTGTTAGAAGAAGTGTGGAGCATTTCATAGTCGTTTTTCGGTCCGATAAAAGAAGTATTTTTCTGTTTTTACTTCCTGCGAAGCAGACTAATTGTCGCGAAGCGACCGAGGCGACTCACATCTGACAACAATTTCTCCTATTGGGTGGGAGAGAATTCTTAATTTGGACGCAGTCTGGGAACATAAGGATTATCGCTTACAGCAAGTTCTCTTATCCCATTAGAATAAACAGCTGCAATAATATTTTATTACTATCCTAGCTTAAACTACAACGACTAAATTGCGCTTCTCTTTCTTTCTTTCTTAAAAATAACATAAACATCACGAATAATGTCCGAAAGACCGCTTCTACTACCATCATACGTGCTCCAATGTTGACTAAAGATAGACCTGTCTCTAACAAGAATAACTATATCACTTCTAATAGCCAATAATTTATCTGCCTCGTCTAATTTATCTATTTCTTTATAAGAAAAACCAAATGCTTCAATAATTTCCTTCATTTCTCCAGGCATTGTAATTCCAACAGCCGCATCGCTGAAAATAGAACCAAAGCCTCGCAAAATAGATCCACCAATACTGCCCCTATACTCATTCATTTCTATACGGCCAACTTTTTTGCCAAGTTTCTCAAATGTCTCCTTCAAAGCGCCAGGCCCGCAAGAAAAAAATCCTGCTTCATTAGCCTCCTTAACAATAATATTATCATATTCCTCATCATTCACATCTCTTGCACTGGAAATAATAACTTTTCCTCTTATTTCCCCATTTTGTATAAATCTATAATAATTCAAGCCTTTATTGCTAAGAACATGATTAACGTAGGTCTTATATTCGCTATCGAGTTGAATATATTTATTATCGGCTACTTTTCCTATCCTAGTATCTGCATTAGGAAAATCAAATATAAAACTTTCTTCAATATAAATTTCATTATTTTCAAAATAAAGCAAAGTCCTGCGTCCTTCAAATAGTAAATAAATCGATTCATCAGAATTGTACTTCTCCTCTAATTCAAACAATCTTGTTTCAACACCTGCAGTTTCAGCAATCTTTTGATTTGTTTCGTCCACGCGTTCAATAGAAACTTTTGGTTCATCTTTATACCTAGGCCCAACATCTTTCCAGCTAATTGTCCCTCCTTTCTCTGTTATGGTAAACAGCACAACTCGCCCATCATTATTTATAACTCTCAAGGAAAAATCAGCTTTCCCATCTCCATTCACATCAACAAGTTTAGTTTCTTCTGAACCAACCACTACCTCCTGTATTTCACTCGCTATTCTAAAAAATACTTTATCTGCTTCAATCTTTACAATAGTTATCAAATGCTCTTCGCTATCAAGAAAAAAACTGCACTTTCGCCAATGCCCAAACTACCACGAATGATCTCTCCTTCTACACTTTTGGTCGCCCCTGTCAAAACATCTCCGCTATAATCAAAATCTATCTTATAACTAACAGTTCTCTCAATAAAACTAGCGCCCCTCTCAGCTCTTAATTTCAAATCTCTTATTTCAAACCAATATTTATTTGCATCTCTTGCAAAATCAAACTCTCCTCTAATAATCTTGCCATAATAATTTTCCATGTCTTGAATTTCCAAATTTCTCTCAGAAGCTATTTCTTTAAACCTATCCTTCAATCCGATATTTTCTCTTATTAAGCCTCCTTCTGAAATAATCTCTTCAGCAATTAGTTTAATTTGCGCAAATATATAGCTCTCATAAAAATTAATATTGGAAATTATTTCTCCCCTTTCTTCAGAGTTTTCGGCAAAATTATCATTAAAGGAGATAAAACTGAACAATGCCGCGCTATACAAAACCAAAGCAGCAACAAACAATAAAATCGTGGGTAAATCCCCTCTTTTATTCATTTCCTATCCTCCAAAACATCTAAGCACTTTCCGTAATAATGCTTAAAATTTAGCTCTAGATTTCCTAAATCTCTGTCTCTAACAGAAAAGCTAGTTTTTTGTAGCAATCCTTTTTTTTCATATTCTCCAGCATCGTGTGTGCTTTTTATAATAACCTTGCCTTTTTCAAAAGCAACATAAATATTCTTTTCATTATTAAAGCTATCCCCTACAACTCTGCCCTTGCCCGCAAAAAATATAAAGCAGCTCCTCTCTCCTGCAAAACTATTAAGATTGTCTTTTTTCATAGTCTCAATAAGCTCATCCCTTAGCTTCTTGCCAAATCCAAGAGGATTTTTTTGCAAAAACAATTTATCATCTTCACTAATCGAAGTTAATTTAAATCCCTCTGTCCTCAATCTAATAGCTTCGTATTTTCTTTCATTGAGTGAGCTTTCTACAAATCCCTCAAATGTTATAACTTTCCTGCTTTCAATATACATATCTCGCAATAATACATTATCCCTATCTAACCCGTCCAACAAAACCGGCACCTTCGGTTTTTCAATTGCAACAGCAAACCCTGTCAATATTAAAAAAAGGGCTGTAAAAAAAACAATTAGAAGAAAAATAGGCAAAGTTGATAAGATCTTTCCTATTACCGTTCCTTTTCTATTCATTCCAGCACTCTCCTGGAAATTTGATTGCTCCCCGTAATTACGACATATCTTTTACTCCCTTTGGAAAATTCCTTGATACTGCATTTATAGCTCTGTTCCCCTTCAATATTAAAGCTGCAGATATTGAAATTCTTCCCCTCAATAAACAAAGCCTCATTAGATGTCGCGCATTCTCCGCTAAAACCATCGCAGATTTTTATTATATTATTTTTTTTAACAGCTCCGTTATCAATATGGCATATTCTATAAAAATTCTCATCTATAAAAAAATCATTGTCTGCCTCATTCTCTAATATGCACTCTTTAATTCTGGAATTTATCATTTCCGCCTCTGCTTCTCTAAAATCATAACCCCTGCCATAAAACATAAATATTGCAATAACAATAGCCCCTCCAATTATTAATGCTAGAAACAAAAAATAAACAATGCTTAACTGTTCTCCGACAGCCCCTTTTTTATGCAGCATCTCTAACCTCGGTTTTTTTCACATCAAAACATAAAACATTTACAAATTCGCCCTCATTATTTCTTGCTACTGCAGTTTTCAAATCCAGATTAACAATATCTACATCATTAAAATAATTAAAACATCTTTTAATCCCCTTGCTTAATTTAACACAAACATCGTTATTTATATTGTCTATCTGAAAAATCTCGCTAAAACTCTCAACTTCATTATCTTTCGCAATTTTTGTAGCTTTATGAACATCAAGACACATCTTATCTTTCTCTTTAGCAAAATCAATAACCTTAACAAGCTCCTTGGAATAATAATCGGCCCAAACATCAGCTCCCTGTCTCTGCCCATTAACCACAAAAAGCATTCCTACAATAAAAATCACTAATAATATTAAGTATACAATATAACTCTTTATTAAATCTTCGGCATCTCCTTTCTTATTCATTAATTTCATCTTATTAAATCCTATTTTTTCAAATCAATATTAATACTTTTCTCAATAGGTGGAATTGTTCCTTCATTATCCCATTTAATAATATACAGCTTTCCATTATTAATTCCGGAAACAATTTTTATCAAAGGTTCGTCTTTTAAAAAATAAAGATCTTTACCTATCCAATACCTTTCATTAATCAGATAATTTCTCTGAACAATACTATAAACAATATTATATAATGTAGGATCCTCAAAAAATTTCTCAATAGTTAGCAGTTCATTCTTATAATTGACAAACCCTCCAACAAATACTTCTTCAAACTTTATGTCTCTGCATATTCCATTACTTTTACAGTCTCTTTCACTAATTCCAAAAATCCCCTCAACTTTGCAGATGCATATACAGCTGCTGAAAAAACATGCAGTCGGTTTTTTATCAGTAGGCTCATTCTTACTCCAGCCAGCTAAATACCATTCAGGCAATCCAATAACTGTAAATCCAATATTCTCTCCTTCTTCAATTTCCGCAGCTTTTCTCGCTATATCGTCAACAATCTTCTCTGCATTCTTCCTCTCCTGGCTGGCTGCTAAATCCCATATTTTCCAGACAGCAAAAACTAATATTGCTGCTCCGACAACAAATAAAATTATGCCCAATGTCTCTTTCAATAAATCTCCTTCCTCTGCCTTTTTATTTATTTTTTTCATCTATAAATTTCCAAGTATTTGCCCGCACAATTTATTTACATCGCTTATTTTATTAAAATCAACAGCAGTTACTATGGAACACCCTTTCTTATTTGCCTCGCTGCTTGTGAATTCTCCGCAATATGCAGCAGAAATCATCTGATCATTGCTCGCTTTGATTCCAGAAGCAGCACCAACCCCAGCAGTAATTGCAATCTGTCCAACTAATGTAAAAACGCCGAATGCTTTGCCTGCAGCTCCAGAAACTAAACTGACTGTCTTTCCTAAAGGGCTTAGGGCGCTATTTCCCACTAAAAGAAAAGCTCCTGTAGCCAATGCACTATTTAATCCAACTTCAAACGGATTCTTATCAGTATTAATTTGAGCGAAAATAATCGCAATATCATCTGTCGCACTTCCCTTATTGCCCACAATAGTCTCTCTAAACTCTCCCCCATAAGATCTAACAGAACTATCAGTAAACAAACTAAGATATGTCTGTTGAGATTGGGGGGCGGCATTTTCCTCCATAAATTTATTAATATCTAAAACTTCGGCAATGCTGCTAAAGCCTTTATTTATTTTTCCTGCTTTTTTATCTTCATAAATAAAATCTCTGTCAAAAGCAACTCTCGAACAGACAACGCAGCTTGCGGCCGCGTCATCAGATAAGACGCCCTGTTGGTTCCCAAACAAGTCCAGTTTTCCTTCTCCCATCATTCTCCAGCATGCAAGCATCTCATTCGCAACAGTTCTTTCAATATCTCTCGCTGCACTCACCGCATCATTTCCAATATCGGCTCTATCAAAATCATCTCCTCCGAATTGCTCCTCGCATTTTCCGAATAATTTATCTGTGACACAAATTTTTCTCGTTGTGCATTTCAATGGCAGATCGAGGGTTTTTTTACCAATATCAGGTGTAGTAGCCCTAGTCAAAACGCTGAATTTACAAGTTTGATCCAAAATAAAGCCTTTTGTATCAATTCTTAAAACAAAATAAAGCAAAATTCCGAACGCTAATAAAACGACAATAACTGCAAATAACGATGATGCGATAATTGCAAACCCTCTTTTTCTAGCCATATTAGTATAAAATTCCATCTATTTATAACAATTGCGTTCTCCTCATTTAACAAAGTTATTAATCAAAAAAACAACTGCGATAATAGCAAGTATAAAAAATACTAACCATAAAAGCCAGTTCAATAAACTCCCTCCAATACCCTTATTAAAAATTTTAGCAGTCACTAGTCGCACTTGCCTCCTTATCTAATCTAACAATTATATATTTTTCATCAATTAATTCAGGGCAAATATATAATAGGGCGGGCGGACCCGTAAAACTATTGTCTCCAAAATCAACGCTTAAACCAATAGGCTTCTTCAAAACACTGTCTCTCCACTTTTGAGCTTCATCTTTAAGCAATAATTCATATAAACCATAGCCAAATTCTCTATTAAACATAATTTCTCCCTTATACAAATCCCCTCCGCTCGTAAGAACCAAACTCTCGCCATTATAAGGCAATTCTAATGGCGAACGAGAATTTATAGACCGCTTGCCTCCCAATATTTTCAATCCTTGCACCTTATCCAGCCCACTCAATTTTTTAATAGTCTCGCAGTTATTCTTTCCCAAATCGCTTTCTCCCAATTTACAGCTGCTGACTCTATCAAAATAAGTATTTAACCATCTCGATCCTGTCGCTCCAAACGCCCACTCCCACCCTAAAGAGGGGGGTTCTTTAGTAATATATCTCAATAATATCTCTGGCTCATCTGGAAAATTAAGTGAAAAATAAGGTATATCTCTGCTGCTAAGCCTTTTTGTTATTTCATCTTTCTGTTTTAATTTAATCTCGACATCAAAATTGCTTTTTTTAGGCCCAATTAGCTTTAATTCTCCATCATAAATTACAAAATCAATATCTTTCTTAACATAATTCTCAAAACTACTTTTAATTGAAGAATAATCGACAATCTTGCCAATTAATTTAATTCTCTTTCCTTCAAAGTCGAGAAAATCAGTTCCATCGTAATACTTTAATTCTCCATTGGTCAAATCATATCTTAGTATGCCAAACCCTAAGCTTTCATTTCTATCTTTTTCAAACTTAAACTTAAATAAAGAAGTTCTTTCCGCGATCCATGGAATAGCACTAATAAATAAGATTAGCAAAACAACGCCTGCTATAATAGCGGCAATAAGAGGCGCGATTCCCTCCCCTCTTCGTCCGATATTATTAATTTTCATTTCATCCTCCGAATCTAAATATCTCTTTTAGATATTTTAAAGCATTTCCAATACTTTCACCTGATATAGAGCTAAAAATCAAATAAAGTACTAATAAAGCAACCAGCACAATAATCGGCACCAAAACATTCCATGGAAGCTCATACCCTCTTTTATCCAGCATCGCTTTAATAAGCAATTTATATTATTAAATCTATCCCTGCCAAAACCACAAATTTATAACTCTCTCAATCCTAATTATCTAATAAAAAGGAGTTATGAAAATGCCGTCAACAAAAGATATTCTTAAAAAATATTCAACTAAGTTTGAATCTGAAATTAATGCTTCTGATTTTACGCTTTCAGACAATTTTTCAGGAGAGTATTCTAAATTCAAGCAGGAGATGATTCCAGAACTTTCAAGATATGGGCGCTGGGCTAAATCTCTCGGTAATATTGTTAAGATAAAAGTATCGGAGAAAGATAGGCTAAAAATTCAGTCGTATCTTGACACTGCCAGGCTTGATGTAACTCCTTCAGAAGCAATTACCCTGTCGCTGATTTCAATGTTATTAATATTTACCCTATCAACTCTTATCTCATTATCTATATACTTTATATCTGGATCGTTCCCTGTATTATTTCTCTTTCTGGGAATTGTAGTAAGTTTTGCAGTATTTTACCATATTCAATCTATGCCGAAAAGGCTGGCAAACATTTACCGCCTTCATGCATCATCGCAAATGGTTCCTGCAATCCTATATACTGTTGTATACATGAAACATACTTCAAACCTTGAAAGAGCAGTTCATTTTGCTTCAGAACATTTAGAAGGGCCTCTAGCTTTAGACTTTAAAAAAATATTCTATGATGTAGAAATAGGAAAATTCTCAACGATTAAACAATCGCTTGATGCTTATTTACAATCCTGGCAGGATTATGCACAAGAATTCATAGAATCTTTCCATCTTATAGAATCTTCTTTATATGAGCCGTCAGATTCAAGAAGAATTCAAATCTTAGAAAAATCACTGCAGGTAATTTTAGACGGAGTTCATGAAAAAATGCTTAAATATTCTAGAGAAATTCGCTCGCCATTAACAAATATATATATGCTCGGAATAATCCTCCCAACATTAGGGCTTGCACTACTCCCGCTAGCCTCTACCCTTTTAGGCGGAATAATACAATGGTACCATATGGCAATCATGTTCAATATATTAATTCCTATTTTAGTATTTTATTTAGTATCTGAAGCGTTAATTAAGCGCCCTGGGGGGTATGGAGAGTCTAAAATATTAGAGTTAAATCCAGACTATTCAGAATTTAAGTCAAAAAAATCATGGGTAAGGGCGTTTATTATTGCATTTCCTCTTTTAATTATTGGCCTAATTCCATTCATTTTTCAAATAAATCCCCTTACCAATTTCCTTAATATCAAAGCAGATTATTCTTTCGCACAAATAGGAATTCCGTTCTTTTCCAATGAGAAAATATTTGATTTTAAAGAAATAGAAAATTCCACAACAGGCCCTTATGGATTATTAGCCGTAATATCAAGTTTGTTTATTCCTCTATCTATTGCAGTATTTTTTTCATCAGCATATTCCAGAAAAACAAAATCAATAATTAAATCAAGGGAAAATACAAAAATACTAGAAGAAGAATTTACAAATTCTATATTTCAATTAGGCAATCGTATTGGAGATGGAGTTCCAGCTGAAATAGCCTTCGCCCATGTTGCTGAGTCCACAAAAAACCAAAAAACACACGACTTCTTTGCCCTAGTAAACCAAAATATCCAGCAGGGAGGACTTTCCTTAGAGTCAGCAATTTTTAACAAAAAAAGAGGAGCAATTACATATTTTCCTTCTCCTTTAATTGCAACCTCTATGAAAATCTTAGTTGAATCAGCGAAAAAAGGTCTTCAGGTTGCTGCCAGTTCACTAATGGCAATCTCAGACTATGTAAGAAATATTAATAAAATAAATCAGCGTCTTAAAGACCTATTGGCAGAAATAGTCACAGATATGAAGTCTAATATGACTTTTCTAGCCCCGCTATTAGCAGGTATAGTTGTTGGGCTTGCAGCAATGATAACTTCGATTCTCAATAAGCTCCAAACATTTCAGTCTGAGATTAATTCAGGTGGAGAAGCAGGACTATCAAATCTAGCAAATATTGCTGGCCTATTTCAAGTCGATAAGATGATTCCGCCGTATTTCATTCAAGCCATAATAGGCATATATTTAATTCAAATAGTATTCATCTTAACATCTGCATTAATCACATTAGAATCAGGCCGCGATCTATTAAAAGAAAAATATGAACTTTCAAAAAATTTAATTCGCTCAATGACTCTTTATCTAGTAACTGCCTTCATCTCAATTATATCCTTAACAATCTTATCAGTAGTAGCATTAGGTAGGTTAAATTAGTTAGTATATTTTACTGCCAATTTTCAGCCTCTTTGTAAAACCATTCTTTCCACACAGGAAAAACAAATTCACTTAACGGCAAGCCCTTTTCAAGTCTAATTTTATCGCAAATTTTATGGAATATTTCATTAGACAATGAACAAAATCTAGCCTCAAGTAGTTTTGATTGTCCGAGCTTTTCTGCATTTTCAACAATCTCTTTTTTTATTTTGCCTCTTAAAATAATATTATCATAGACAGCATCCCAGTTACCAGCCCAGCCCTTAACATTTCCGGCAATATTTTTAATAACTTCAGATTCCCCATTTATTAAGTCGTCAGTTGGTTCCAATTCATCTGTTTCAACATTATATCTTAATAAATCAATAAATCCTCTCTCCAGCAAAGGATCTTTCGTCCAATGTTTTCTTACTTCTGTGACTCTAACAACTCTCCTTACTGCATGCAATCCGTCTGCTGTTCTAACTGGGTTAGCGACGATAATTATGTCTGTCGCCTTAAAACTTGTTGCAGGCACATTTAAATCATTAACAACCCTATCAAAAACACCATATGGTGAATCTCCATGGATAGTACCTGCTACAACATTAGCTAGCGCCCCAACTCGCATAGCTTCATAAAGCGCTTTCGCCTCTTCACTTCGAACTTCGCCTATTATTAATGCACTATCTCCCAATCTTAAACTAGTTCTTATTCCTTCTGCAGCCTCTAGCTCATTTGTTCCGCTTACTAAAGCACTTCTAACTTTCATTCTTAATATGTCATATCCTATTTTCCTAATCGCATCAACAGGCAACTCCAAAGTATCTTCAACTAAAATTATCCTTACTTTTGACATAATTTCCAGCATTAGGCTTCCTAATAAAGAGGTCTTTCCAGAACTTCTTGTTCCTGCAACAAGCAGAGTTCTATTATTATCGACTAAAAAACTCAACAATCCTGCAGCAAAAGAATTAATCATTTTATTTTTGATAAATAATGGCAGAGTCCATGGATCGTCTCTGTGTCTCCTGAATGCATAAGCCAGGCCATGTGGCGATAAGGGCCTCGTTATTGCTGCAACTCTAGCTCTGACGTTTCTAAAAACGATATCGCTGTCTAAAACAGGATTCGCTTCGTCCAATGGCCTTCCACTTTGAAGCCTTAATTTTGCAGCCCACGAATCAGCGTCTTCATAACTAGGCATTATATTTGTAATACACTCGTCATATTTTGAGTGCCTTACAAAAATATTATTTTGACCTATAGGTGCATTAATAACAATATCCTGTAATTTATCATCTAACAACAAGACTTCAATAAGACCGAATCCAATTGTGTACCTAACTAAAATATTCGCAAGTCCCTCTAATTCTTTCTGACTAAGCCCTATACCTTTGTTTTTAGCTAATTCCTGAAGTAAATCTCTAGAAATATTAAAAAAAACCTCTCTTGTTCTATTTAGATCAGTAAATTCTTCAGCCTTAGGTCTATGTTCAGTTAGTACATTTCTTGCTAGATTCAAGATTAAATGATGTTCATCGCTTAAGCTATATTCCATTGGTATAATATGATAAAAATGTCTTGAGTCATTTTTTCTGCTTAATATAGTTACAATGGCCTTTTCATCCTCTTTTCCAACCTCATATTGATCAATAAATTCCGAATCTTTAGGCAGTTGAGCCATCAATCTGGTAAAAGTAAAATTAGGTAAAATATCAGGTCTGAATATATCAGAATAAATCTCGCGATTTCCAATTATATATTCATCAACAAAACCAATTAATTTCCTTATTAGTCTGGTCGCTTCAACCATCCCCTTGATTTTTTCTAAAAATCTCGCATAATTAATCAAATTTTCTCTATTTACTATATTTTTTTTCTCAACACCAAATCTTAGATTAGTAATTTTCTTATTCAATTCAATATAACACGCCAAAGGGTCTCTTTTTAATAATCCTATTATATAGTTTACTTCTCCATAAATATCTCCGATGTTTCCGAAAAATCGCAGTTTAGTTGGAGAAAGCAATTCATCATGCTTAATAAAAAAGTTATATAATCCAGCTATCTCTGCAAGAAGACTAACTTGTTCAAAGGGATAATTATAATTTCTCTGTTGAACAAAAACTATTCTTGCGGCATTAGGATTATCAACCAAGGCGTCAATAGCTCTAGCCATAACATCAGCATTATCAGCAATGTTTGGAGCATGATCTGCCTTTAAATAATTAATGTATAAAACATCCTCGCCTTCCTCTCTTTCAATTTCAACAGAGTATAATGGCGCCCCTTCTTTAAATATCATAGCCATAAAATAAAATCCCTAATTAAATATCTTTCCTTTTTTATTTATGCCACAAATATAAAAACAAAATCTTATATACTCCACAGTATTAAATCAAATATGGAAAATATTGAAAATTATCCATCGTCGCAATACTCTACAGATCCAACTCTAAAATTAAGAGACATTGAAGATAAGCTAAGCCTTATGAAAAGCCGTCTAATATTGCTCGGGCAATCATATGTTGAAGAAAGAGATAAGAATCTATCTCAAATCTTGGAATTAAAAAAATCATTGATTATTGTTCAAGAAGAGAATAAAAGAATCATTGAGCACTTAAAAAGAATTACAGAACAATTAGGAAATTCAGCAAGAAAAGAAGAATTATTGATATTAGAGAAGCAATTTAATTTATTCAGGAAATAAAATGGGTATAATTGAAGAAATTGGAAAAATGAGGCAAAATGGAAAATCAGAACAAGAGATAGCATCATATTTAAAGCAAATGGGCCTCCCTGAAGAGGAGATATCGAACCTTGTAACTCAAACTCAAATTAAAGAGGCAGTTTCAGCTCCTCCAACTCCGATCCCCTCCCAGGAATTTCAAATGAATCAACAAACAGAATATCAAACTCCTTATTTTGGCCTTAACCCGACCACAGAAGAGTTAAATACAGATCTTCAAGCACAACAATATTCAGATTCAATTCCTTCTGAAAATCCGCCTCAAACACAAGAAGAATATCCACAAAATCAATATGCTCCCTATCAAGATCAGGGATATAATTATCCTCAAGATCAATATTCGCAGGCATCGTCTATAAGTTCTGATATGGTATCAGAAATTGCAGAACAAGTAGTTGCAGAAAAACTTTCAAAAATCAGGGATAAACTGGAAAAAACGCTTGAATTGAAAACAACAATTGAAACAAAACTCTCAATATTAGATGAACGATTGCAAAGAATAGAAAAAATAATTGATCGGCTTCAGCTATCAATTCTACAAAAAGTCGGAGAATATATTATTAATGTTTCAGACCTCAAAAAAGAACTTGGGGAAACGCAGAAATCTTTCAAATCTTTATCACAACACCATATAAGGCGCCAGCATGAAGAAAACTCAAAGCATAGACAAAAACCATAAAACTATTATTTCTTGTCTTTTTTATCTTCAACAGATCCTTTAACTAAAACCCAGCTAACACCGACACCGATAATCAACAATAACAGTGCACCAAATGCCCTGGTATTATAAACTTCCCTGCTCAACTTAAAAAGGTTAGGGTCAGCACCCGCGCCAGTGCTTCCAGGCAAATAAGCTCCAATAAAATCAGAAAAAACAATAAATCCTGAAACCAAGAATACTATGATCAAAACAATAACAGCTCCTATCCCTACTCCTTTTGTCATGCTCTCAACAGGCTTCCCGACAAATCCTATTATAAACAAAATAAAGAACAAGCTGACTATTAACACGCCAAACCAAGGCGTTATAGCCAAAACATAATCTCTCACCCCAGCAGCAGAAACAAAAATAGTAGCAACAACAAACGAAACAAAAATCTGAACAAATAAGCTCTCTCCCAATAATTTAGTCTTGTTTAATAAAGCAAATAAAATCGCCAGAACAATCAAAAATGCCAATATAGGTCCGAAATAACTTATTCCTGTAATATCAACTGGAATCGCCATCTTTAGCTACTGTCAAATAATCCTTTTAATTTGTGGCTGAATTTCTCTCTAGAAGAGCCTGGATTGCCTGCAACTGCAACAGCAATAATAATTGCCAGTAATAATATACCAAAAACAATCCATCCCAATACCTCTCCACTTCCAAAGGCCCCATAAGTCCAGCCCAAATTACCAAATGTCTGATAAATTACGAGCATAGCAATAATAACGCCAATTGCTCCAAGCCCCCATGCCCAATATCTCCTTTCTTCTTCAGGAATAAATAATCCGATCAAAATTAATATAGATAAAAGAACAACGATCCCTATTCCTAATCTTGGAAATATCTCTGCATAGAATTGATTAAACCATCCAAATCTAATAGCCATAAACCCGATGACCACTGCTATAAGCACATTAATTGCTTTATTACTTCCAAATATATTCATATAGCTTAATATTCCAAATACAACTGCAAAAATCAAAAGAAATGGAAACATATAATCAAATACGCCGTAGCTTTCCCACAAATATAAAAGTTCCTGAACACTATACACCATCTTTATTCTAGTTAGAAATCATTTAATAATCTTTCTCTATCCTCCTTTACCTTTTCCGCTGTCACTATCTCCTTTTCCGCCCCAGACCACTGCTGCAATAGCGCCGACAATTATCCCAATTAAAATAACATTCATTATTAATCCGCCATAACTTCCATCATAAATAATTTTTATAATATAATCAAGTCCACCTGTTAAAATTAACACTGTAGCGATAACTAAAACTCCAACTAAAACTCCAACAACAATTTTCATTCCAAACGGCATTTCAAATCCGCCGGCATTGAATGTGAATCCCCATAATAACATAAAAATTAATATTACAACTAATGCAATCCCCAAAACAGGAATCATCCTTACAACAATATCTGTCGCACTTCCAAATGAGACAAATACCAGCCCAATAACCAAAGCAACTATAGCATCAATCTGCCTTTTTCCCTCTCCAAGAATTTTAGTTTTTTCAAGAACAGCGAAAACTAAAGTGAATAATAACAAAAACGGGAGTATAGTTTCAACAAAAAAAGGATTTGTAAATATTGTCTCAACCATGTTTAGAAATAACTTCTTTAATATTTAAACCTTCTGACTTTCATATATAAAAAATAAGTATCTCTTTATAAACTAGTTTAATTAATCTACATACCACTTATACTTTCATTATCCTGTGTTGCAAGAAGTATTGACTCTCCTTTATCAGGCAGAGACGACTTATTAACAATAAATATATCTCCAATGGCTTTAACAAATTGGTGCGGAACAACAACCCCTTTTGCTCCGCCGAACATACTCATAAAGCTGTTTCCAATTCTAATTTTCCACCCATCAATCTTATTATCTGCCAAATTAACTTCTTCTATTTGCCCAAAATAATCTCCTTCAGAAGTATAAACATGTTTTCCTAAAATTTCAGTTATGTTTTTTATTCTCAGCATAATTTCATCTGTCTTGAGGAGTATTTATAGTTTTTGTTTTCAAGATATATAAGTTAAAAAAGTAAAATTATAATCTTCAAAATCTTTAAATAACCTTTTCTCTAGGAATTTAGATGAATTTTCAAGAAATCGGCCACATTTTAATGGCAATAATCCTGCTCACATTAATTTCCGGGATGCAATTCGCAATAAAAAACCAATGGACCATTCTAATACTAATTCTTGCATTCTCAGCAATAATTATCAGTGTTGCTGTTTTTTCTAAAAAATTTGCCGCTTACCTTTTAGATTCAGATGTTGAACACGAAATTTGGCATATATCTACCTATGGATTTAAAAAATCCAATAAGTTAAAAAAACCATTCCCTGCAGGTATATTTTTCCCTTTGATAATATCTGCAATCACTCTTGGGCAGATTAAATTATCTGCATTTTTGACTTATGAGGCTCGAGCCTCTAAATATCGCGCATCAAAACGCTTTGGATTTTACAGTTATAAAGAGATGACTGATTGGCATAACGCTGTCATTGGTTCCGCAAGCACTTTTTTTCTTTTACTGCTTGCAGCATTGGTTTATTTTTCCCCAAATGTTAATCTTGAATTTTTAGCGAAAATGTCGATTTACTATGCTTTTTGGAATATTCTCCCAATATCTAAATTAGACGGTACACAAATCTTTTTCGGTTCCCGTGTCCTCTGGTCTATCTTATTCACAGTAACACTGATAGCATTAATAATGACCATGGCCGTTCCATAATAGAAAAAAATACAAAACTATAAAATCCCTGTTAATATCCTCTTTCTTATGTTGAATCTCTCTCCTCGCGACTATCAAAAATCAATTGTAGAAACTGCGAAAAACAGCAACACCTTAGTTGTCCTACCAACAGGCCTTGGGAAAACTTTAATCGCGCTTCTTCTCACAATTGAAAAAATGCAAAAATATCCTACAAAAAAAATAATGATGCTAGCTCCAACAAAACCCCTGATAGAGCAGCATTTTCAATATTTCAAATCACAGCTCCCAGAACTCTACGCAGACCTCCAGTTCTTCACAGGTTTAATCCATTCTAATAAAAGAAAATCAATTTTTCAAACAGCAGATATAATATTTTCAACGCCGCAATGTATCGCAAACGATTTGAAGAATAATCTTTATAGTCTTGAGGATGTTTCTTTACTTATTATAGATGAGGCTCATCGTTGTTTAAGGAATTATGATTATACTGCCGTAGTTTCTAGTTATAAAACTCAGGCATCTAGTCCACATATTTTAGGCCTGACAGCATCTCCTGGGTCGGATGCTGCAAAAATAAAAGAAATATGTTCTCATCTAAATATAGAAGAAATAGAAATTCGCACAAGAGATTCAGAAGATGTCAAGCCTTATATAAAAGAGAGAGAATTCCAGAAAGTAGAAGTTCCATTTCCATCAGAATTCCAGGAAATAAAGGTATTATTGAACAGAATTTATGAAGAAAAAGTTAATCAATTAAAATCTCGCTCGATGATTTTTGGTCCCGTAAATAAAATTACTTTATTGAAATTGCAAAGTAAATTATTTCATAGAATATCTCAAAGAGATTTTACTTCAATGCATGCTCTTTCTTTAACGGCTCAGGCGATTAAGATATCTCACGCCGTAGAACTATTAGAAACACAAACATTATCTGGATTGAATGAATATTTTCACAATCTAATCAAGCAATCTAATGAGAAAAAAAGTAAAGCTGTTCAGTCATTAGTAAAATCTCCTGATTTTAACGCAGCTTTAATTTCTCTTCAGAATCTTTTAGCTAAAGAAATAGAACACCCTAAAATTGAAGAATTGGCAGTTATAACTAAATTGGAAATGAAACAAAATCCTAAGACTAAAATAATGACTTTCTGTCAATTTAGAGAGACAGCAGCCACTATTATAAAACGTTTAAATAAGATATCTAATGTAAATGCTCAAATATTTGTGGGTCAGGCGATAAGATCGAATTCTAAAGGCACTTCAGGGTTGTCTCAAAAAAAACAGAAAGAGATTATTGAAAAATTTAAATCTGGAGAAATAAATGTTTTGGTGGCTACTTCTATCGGCGAAGAAGGTCTAGATATTCCGGAGGTTTCTGCAGTAATATTTTATGAACCTATTCCATCTGCGATTAGAAAAATTCAGCGTGCGGGAAGGACAGCAAGGCTATCTCCAGGAAAAATAATTATGTTGATGACTAAAGATACGCGAGATATAGCATTTCATTACGCATCAACAGCTAAAGAAAAAAAGATGTATAAAATTATTGAACAGGTAAAAAACGAATTGAACGAAAGAAAAAAAAATAATCCTTCAACTCTTGACAATTTCAAAACCTAATAAAAATGGCATTCCACGACATTTTTTCAAAAAAACCTTTAAAAGAAAAACCTTCTTCAACAATAATAGTTGATCACAGGGAAAAAAATTCTTTAGTTATTGCAAAACTAATCTCTCTAGGAATAAAAATAGAATTTCAACAATTAGAAGTAGGAGATTACATTGTAAACTCTACCGCTATTGAAAGAAAAACAATTTCAGATTTTATATCTTCAATGATAAATAAAAGAATCTTCTCTCAATTAGAAAGTTTAAAACAATATGAAAATTCCCTTGTAATAATAGAAGGCTATGATGATTTAGATTTAAAAGAAATTAACATAAATGAAAATGCAATTCGCGGCTTGCTTCTCTCAATATCTCTAGATTATAAGATTCCAATAATTTTTTCAAAAGACGAAAAAGAAACCGCTTTATTGCTCTCCCTAATAGCAAAAAGAAAAAAATCAGAGATATCATTAAGATCAAAAATACAAATGTCCGACTCTCAAAGGCTTCAATTCATCCTAGAAGGTTTCCCTTCAATAGGTCCAATAACTGCAAAAAAATTCCTTGAAAAGTATAAAACAATTAAAGCAATCGTAAACGCCTCTGAAGAAGAAATTAAATCTCTTCTAGGAAAGAAAGCAGATAAATTTCTTGAATTGGTGAATAAAGAATATAAATCTCAAAAAGAATAACGAAGTTAAATTTAAATTGTCTGCCCGTCTAATCCTATTATGAGAATCCTTTATGGAGTAAATGGCGAAGGAATGGGCCATGCCATGCGCAGCGCAGAAGTAATAAAAGAGCTGTCTAGAAATAATAAAGTCGCCATAATAGCTGGAGGAAAAGCAGCAGACCATCTAAAAAAGTCAAACAATTTAAAAAAAGTAGCTTATTTATCTTTTATAACTAAAAATGGAAAAATAAATTATTTACAAACTTTTTTTATTAATCTAATAAAATTCCCTATTTTTCTCATTGATTTCGTTTCTTTGTTAATCAATTCCATTCATAAAAGACCAAAGGTTATAATCACCGATTTTGAACCTTTAACTTCTTATACCGGCCTAATCCTAAGAATTCCAGTAATAAGTCTGGATAATCAACATATTATTACAGACACATATATCTCCTATCTAAAAAACCCATTATCAAAATTTATCTACAAAATTTTAGTTTATTTAATGGTTCCCTTCCCGAAGAAAAAAATAATAACTACTTTCTTCTATCCTAAAATATCTCATAAAAACACAATTCTTGTCAATCCAATAGTAAGAAAAATTATTTCCAAACAAAAATCAAGAATTGGGCAGCATATTCTGGTTTATTTAAGTGTCAAAAACGATAGTTTGATAAAAACACTTAAAAAACTAAAAAATAACTTTGTAGTTTACGCAAAGACTAATCTCAAATCAGCAAAAAACATAAAGATAAGGGGCTTTAATGAAATACAATTTGCAAATGATCTTGCAGATGCTAAAGCAGTAATCTGCAATGCTAGCATGGCTGCCTTAACAGAAGCTTTATACTTAAAAAAGCCAGTCCTCTGCATCCCAATAAAAGGCCAGATTGAACAGGAAATAAATGGCTATTGCCTGCAAAAGAATAAATTTGGCCAATCTGCTAATAAATTAAATAAAAAAATAATCTCGGATTTTCTGAATAACTTAAAACTTTACAAATCTTCACTGGCAAAAATCAATTACTCAAACAAAATAGTATTCGACTCTATAAATAATTCAATAAACGAGCTTACTTCTTAAATGGGCTAAAAAATCTTGCTAGTTTATATGTTCCATAAGTTATAAAATAAGCTGCTAGTACATCGATAGTATAATGTTGGTGCATTAATAAAACAGTAATAGCCATCACAATTGAACCGACTAAAAAAAGCCATCTTACTTTATGATCTTGATATATTAGAAATCCTAAAAAAGGAACAGCAGTATGCCCAGAGAAAAACAAATCATTCTGAAAAGCAAGTATATTTATCGCGCCGGGAAATAAGCCATAAATAGCATCTGCAGGAGTCTTAAGATGTGTCAAGGTTATAAAAAAGCTTCTTACAATTATTAGAACACTAAATTGTCCTAAAACTCTATGGAAAAGATTAACTTTGAAAAAAACAGGATAAATTATCATTAGACCGACTAAAAAAAGCCAGCCGTATATAAAAAGAAAAGACAAATCATAAGGCCCAATATTATCCAAAATAAAATCACTAACTATGCCGCTGCCTTTTTCACTAACATAAACTCCTGCATTATAATTAATGACAGTCGCAAGTATAAGCAAAAAGACTGAAAATACAATTGATTTATAATGGTCCTTTATCTCCTTCCTCCACTTAATAAGCCAATCATTAAATCCTCTTTTCATATCTATAAAGCCCTATTTTATTATATAAATCTTTCATATCTATAAACTTCCAAATCCCTATAAATATGCCCGAGTTCTCTCAACTCACTTTCCTTTAATTTAAATTCATTAATCTTAAACTTAATCTCCTTCAATCCAATTTCCTTAACATACTCAACAAACCCTTTCTTATCTTTAACATATTTTATTCTGGTGATAGTTATATGGCTCATAAATCTCCTTTCTTTCTCAAACCCCAATTCTAGCATTTTTTCATCAACCTTTCTTTGCAAATTAAAAATCCCTCTTCCTCCTATCTTAATCCATACAATTCTAGGCATTCCTCTAAAATTAAAGCTTCCAATATCTTCTAATCTTGCCTCAAATTCCTCAAATTTAATTTCTTTCAATCTCTTCTTCACTGCCTCAACCTTGTTCTCTTCAATCTCTCCTAAAAATTTCAAAGTCAGATGTAAATTCTCCAATTCAGTTAATTTTCCAGTAAACTTCCTCTTCCCTAAAATCTCCTGCACCCTAGCAACCTCATTAATAACATTATCTGGAAAATCAACCGCAATAAATATTCTATACAGTTTCTTTTCTTTAATATCCATTTAAAAAGATATAAAAACAATATTTATAATAATTTCTAATGGCAAAAAAAGCTCTCACGTTAATCCTGCTAGTTTCATGTTCCTCATGTAACATCCAAACTCAAAAAATAGAAGAAAGCTCTTCAATAAGTCAAAATGACAGTTCAAAATACTGGATAACACAATATAAAAAGAACGATACTAATACTGCTATCCATATTTGGCTATTGAAAAATGAAAATAAGAATGATATTATTTCATTTCTAGACCACAACAATGACGGCATTGTAGATCAGGCAATATCCTACGATCTTTCGTCATATCCATTGCATATTAAAGATATATACAATTCAATAAAGTTCAAATCAAAACTTAAAATAACAGAAACCCTTCAAGATGAATATTCTGCAATCAGATTAAAATATCAAAAATAATTAAATTCCACTACAATATTTTGAATTGTGGATCTTTTAGAACATTATAATTATTTAATAGAAACATAATTTCTAATAGCAACATTATCAAGAAACTCTTTTATTTTATTTATGCCTATATAAAACAATAGGTCCTCTTCATTAGAAATAGGGTATTGATTGATTTAAATTCATTTCGGCACAACACTCGCAGTGCTATAATCTTTAATTAATTCTTTAGCCAATTTCTTAACATCTTCAAGTTTTACGCCGGCTATTTTTTTCTCAAAATTATAGTATTCCTCTGCATCTCCAACAAGTTCAGCAAACATGAGCTCATTCATAACTCTTGAGCTATCTTCCCGAGAAACATGCCGCAGCCCTATAACTCTATCTTTTGCCTCTTTTAGGTCTTTATCAGTCATATTTCTCATATCTTCAAAACCTTCAATTATTAATTTTTTAACTTCTGCAACTTTATCTTTAGTAGTCCCAACATAAATCAGATAATAAGAATAATTTTTTTCAGCAGGGATAGAGCTTGTTACAGCATAAGCCAAACCTCTTTCTTCTCTAATCTTTAAAAATAATTTTGAAGACATTCCATTTGCCAAATAGGCGTCTAAAATTTCTAGAGTATAATGTTCAGGATCGGTTGCAAGAGGTGCGTGCATAGCCAAAATAAAATTAGCTTGATCAATTCCTTCTCTCTTAACCACAATATTTCCTTTCTTCTTTCCTATTTTTAACTCCTTTAATCCTTCTCCCTCCTTTTTAAAACTCTTCTCTAAATAATTGCAAATTTCTTCAAAATCTGCATTTCCAACAACGCTTACAATATAATTTTCAGGGTTATAAGCTTGTTTATAAAAATCATAAACAAAATCTCTGCTTAGTGCCTTAATAGTTTTCTCGCTTCCTATCACACCCTCGCCAAATGGCTTTTCAAATAAAGCCTCCTCAATCTTCTCAAATACATACTTCTGTGGATCATCTTTATACATCTTAATTTCCTCCAAAATAACCTTTTTCTCCTTCTCAAATTTTTCTTTGTCAAATTTAGGATTTTTCAAAATATCTATTAATATGTCTAATCCAGAAAACAAGTGTTCACTAGGCAGTTTAAAATAAAAACTTGTTATCTCATTAGAAGTAAAAGCATTTAATATCCCTCCTTTTTTTTCAATTTCCCTTGATATGTCTTCATGTGTCCTAGTTTTAGTTCCTGTAAAAACTAAATGCTCAATAAAATGCGCAATTCCTTTTATTTCAGAATTCTCATAGGCGCCCCCAAATCTATTAGTTATGCTAACACAAACTAATGGCAATTCTCTCTTCTCAAACAAAACAACCATTCCATTCTTTAATTTCCTCTTAAAAAACTCCGCCATGATAATGTAAAAAAAACAAGATTAATAAACTTTTCACTCCCTAAGAAACCAAGCATAAATTTTATAACTAGCCC
>CAYXLD010000008.1:2225-31729 GCA_964465795.1 Candidatus Woesearchaeota archaeon | reverse complement strand
ATTCCATTTATTATACGAAAGTTTAAATAAACCTAATTATAGCTAAAGCAATGAATTTCCTTTTATTTGATATTGATGGAACTCTGATTAATGCAGCCAAAGCACACCTAAAAGCTTATCAAGAGGCTTATAGAGATGTTCTAGGTATTTCTCCTGATGACGACATTCTTCTTAGAAGATTCGGGCAGGCTGAAATTGAAATTCATAAAGGCATATGCGAGGAATTAAATCTTTCTTACGAAGATTCTGATTTGGAAAGAATTGTCAGGTTATGGGAGAGCAGAGTTACTAAATCTATAAACTCTGACTCAGTAAAAGTTCTTCCAGGGGTAATTGAATGTTTAAATTATCTAAAGCCAAAATCACTACTAGGAGTTATCACAGGAAATCCAAGAGCAGTTGGAGAGGCTTTGCTAAGCGCAGGGAATCTAACAGCTTATTTTTCAATAAAGAGCTATGGAGATAATGCAGAACAAAGAGCAGACATTATTAGAAGAGCAGTTATACAAGCAAAGCATAATAATTATATTTTTAATAATTTAATAGTGATAGGTGATTCGCCTTCAGACATTAAGGCCGGAAAATCTATGAATGCTTTAACAGTAGGAGTTGCGACAGGTTATCATTCGAAAGAGGCTCTAGAAAAGTATAGCCCTATCTTAGCCCTAAACTCCCTTACAGAGTATAAAAAAATTTCTGATCTATTTTCCTAATCTTAACTTCAGTGCAGATGTCGCATATTGCCAGCCATGTTTAATAAAATTAGTTTTGCTTTCACCAGCCTCCCTGAATTTATAAATAACAGGCACTTCTTTTATTTTAGCTCCTACTTTCTTTGTAGCATAGTAAAACAGCCTGAAATAATAATCCCCATATCCATAGAATATTTTATTAGAATCAAGTTTGTCAACCACATTTTTTCTTATGACAATATATCCATTTGTATAGTCAGTAATATTCAGTTGTAAAACCATACTCATATAAAGTCTTAATAAGGTTGTAGCCAGCTTTCTAAACCATGTTGTTTTTATATATCCGCCTTTCATATGTCTTGATCCATTAACTATATCATAATATCTTGTAAGTCTCGCCATTTTAGGTATATCATTAGGATCATGGCTAAAGTCAGAATCCATTAAAACTAAAATATCTCCTTTAGACTCTTTTACACCCCTGCCAACAGCAGTTCCTAAACCTTTCTCATCAGTTCTAAGAATTAATTTTACATTTTTATTCTCTCCAAATACTTTTCTAACAATTTCTGCAGTTCCGTCTGGAGAATTATCATCAACAACAATAACTTCACAGTCTATTTTATCTTTTTTACATGCATCCAGGATCTTATTTATAAGTTTAACAATATTATCCTTCTCTTTATATGTTGCTAGTACAATAGAAACCTTCATTTTTTAAAAAACTCCCTGATTCTCTTGACAACTTCCTCCAATTGCTCGTCTTTTAAAATAGCAGAAGAAGGCAATGACAATCCATGTTCATAAAGATAATTAGCGTTAGGATAATCTCCCTGAAATTCAATATTTTTGTAGCATGGTTGCAGGTTCAGTACAGGAAAAAATCTCCTTGTTTGAATTTCATGCTTTGCAAGATGATCTTGCAAGTCCGGCCTATTATCTACTATTATATTTGTAAACCAATGGACTGGACTGCACCTGGGATCAATATAAGTTAATTTAATTGCATCAATATCTGACAATTTCATTTCGTAATAATCTCTTATTTCAGCCTTTCTTTTTTTTATCCTATAAAATTTTTTTAGTTGTGCTATACCTATTGCAGCCTGCATTTCAGTTATGCTGAAATTAAAACCAATTTCTTCATGAAGAAAAGTCCCTCTCTTGTATCTGCCATGATTCTTAAATGCTCGTAATTTTTTGTTAAATTCAACATTAGAAGTAACCACCATGCCTCCTTCGCCCATAGTAATAGTTTTATTTCCGTAGAATGAGAAAGCTCCCAGGTCTCCAAAGAGCCCAACATGTTTTCCGTTAAATTTAACGCCGACGCCCTGTGCAGCATCCTCAACAACTTTTAATTTATATTTATTAGCGATTTTCATAATTTCATCCATATCACAACTCTGCCCATAAAGATGTACAGGCATTATAGCCTTAGTTTTCGAAGTAATTCTTTTTTCAATCTCTTTAGGATCAATCTGAGCCGTGTTTATATCAACATCAGCAAAAACAGGTTTAGCCCCCGATAATATTATCGAGTTAGAGCTTGCAATATAAGTTAAAGCAGGGACGATAACTTCATCACTCACTCCAATATTTAACATCTTCAAAGCAGCAAATAAAGCAGTGGACCCGTTAGAATATGCAATTGCATTTTCAGCCCCAGTCAGCTCCCTAAACTTTTTTTCAAGTTCTTCAGTTTTCTTATTTTCAGTTAAGTATGTTGATTTTATCACCTCAGTTATTTCTTTTAATTCTTCATCATCTATCCAAGGTTCTATTTGTATTATCATATTTTCCTCAAGTAATATATTATAGTCATTCTGTTGAATATATAGTCGTATTTTGTTATCCTAAATCCAGTAGCAGCAGCATATTTTCTTACTCGGTGTTTGTAAGAGTTGAAGTAAGTATAAGCAGGGGAAAGTTTCTTTATTCCTAATTTTTCAGCAACTATGATAGGAACAGCAAATAACATGTTCGGAGTGAATATCATAAGCAATCCCTTAGGTTTCATTATTTTATTGACATTTTTCAAAACCTCTTTAGGTTTTGGAAAAAATTCCCAACTATCCATGGATATTACAAAATCAAATTTTTCCTTGAATGGAATATCTTTTTCAACATCAGCAACTTTAAAGATACATTTAGTGCCAGCAGCTTTATCGTTTTTAATCGCCACCTCAACCATCTTCTCACTATAATCTACTCCAAAGCACTTACATCCATGTTTCTCAAGAGTTATACAGTATCCTCCTGTTCCAGAACCAATCTCGAGAACACTATTTCCAGGAGGGATAATTCTCTTAAGATATTCTACCAATGAATAAAAATACTTCTTCGTTCTTTTTTTATCGAAGTGTTGACTCATATCATCATAAACTTCTTTTAGATGAGGATCGCCCATGATTCTTTGATACAAAGAACGTTTAAAAGCTTTTATAGAATAGTGCTCATATAAAATAATTTCATAAAGCTTTAAAACTAATATACATCTCTAAGATAATGAAAATTTTTAAGACAGATCTGCCAGAGGTTCTATTGATAGATCTCATGCCCTTCGAAGATCATAGGGGGGAGTATCTTTCAATTCATGACTTTGATCTTTATAAAAAAAACGGAATAGAAATTAATTTTATTCAGGACAGCATAATATTTTCAAAGAAGAATGTACTAAGAGGAATACATGGAGATGAAAAAACATGGAAATTAATTTCATGTTTGAAAGGCGAGATTTATCAGGTAGTAGTTAACTGTGACAAAAATTCAAGCCAGTTTGGTAAATGGACAAGTATAGTATTGAGTGATAAGATTAGGAAGCAATTGTTAGTTCCGCCTAAATATGGGAATGCATTTTTAATTCTAAGCGATGAAGCAATTTATAATTATAAACAATCAACCTCCTACAATCAAATCAATCCAGAGCAATTCACGTACAGATGGAATGATCCAAAATTCTCTATTAACTGGCCAATAAAAAATCCAATCTTATCTGATAGGGATGCCAAAGTAAAATTTCTAGAATAATTAAACATGAATAAATTAAGCGATAAACAGATAATATTTATAGCAGTAATTTGCTTATTTATTCTAGCGATAATCACCGTTCCTGCAGATTTATTGGATGCGACTGATGTAAAGGACTATTCTGATACGGCAAAGTTTTTTTCTGGAGAATATAAAGCAAAACATAGAGCCGCGCATTCAATAACATACGGCCTGTTATTAAGCCCCTATGTTAAGATAGCAGATAGTTTTTTTTTAATAAAATTGGCATCAGTCTTTTGGTTAATTCTAACAATAATTAGCGTTTATTGTATTAGTGGGAGGAATAGAAAAGCCCTTTTATTGATTATTCTTAGCCCATTAGTTTGGTATATGGCTCCCTGGTTAAGCCCTGTTCCTGCAGTAAGCTTGCTTTTTCTTTGGGCAGTCTATTTTTTAAATAAATCAGAAGAAGATAACAAATATGCTATCATAATTTATGCAGGGCTCTTAATAGGACTATCGGCCTCGCTTTGGGATAGCGCATTATATTTTGGACCTATTTTCTTAATTAGTTTTTTTTACAATAAAAAATTCTACACTGTTTGGATGTTTATTATTGGATTTGTGCTAGGCCTATTGCCGAGATTGATAATAGATCAGATATTTTTCAATTTTGCTCTTTATAGCATTCTAAAAAACTTTTTCGCTTTATTATCATTTGCTTTATATGGCGGAGTCTATGAAGGAATTTATTCAGTTCTTGGTTACGCAGGCTATCTAACACTTCTTATTTTTATCCCTTATTATTTCTATATTCTATATAGAAAAGATATATTTTTAAGAAATAAAAAGACAATGATTTTCTTAACACTCTGTTTTATATTAATTATTTTAAATCCTCATATAAGGATGTTAATCGTCCTTACTCCAATCATGGTTTTGATTATGAGTAAAGAGCTTAATGAAAAGCAACATAAAAGGCAGATTATTTGTTTTTTGATTCTAACTGCCCTCGTTGTAACACCCTATATCGTCCAGTCAACTTATGAAACAAATGCCCGAAATTTTGAGAAATTCCTTGCAAGATTTCCAGACATAGAATTCAATAGACCATTTACTGGGCAAATTATACAAGAAGACCTTTCATTAATAGGCAAAGAATTTCCTCATGAGGTTTTTGTAGTGGGCAATGGAAGAGACGATTACAAAGAACTAGCACATCTTTATTGGGGAGATGAGATAGAAGAATTGATAAGTATAGAGGATTATTATCTATTTAAAAATAATACGAATATAATTGCAGATAAAAGAATAGGTTCTGATGCAAGTTCAAGATTTAGGACAGAGATGTGGATTGAGGTTGTCCTTACAAAAAATTCAAATGACAATACAGATTACGAATCGATTAATTACGCAATCTCACTTGATAAAGAACTTAATATCGAGGGCTTTGAGCTTATAAAGAGATACAAAGCCCTTTCAATCTATAGAAAATCAACCCAAAGCATATATGAAAGGAGATAACGAACTACTCTGTCCAAACACTATCAACAATCCCACTAATGCAAGCATTACGACTATAGGCAATAACCACCACTTCTTTCTAACTCTAAGAAATGACCATACCTCTCCTATCATTGAACTATTGTTAGACATTTATTTTAGATAATAATTGTATTTTATAAATTTTTCTAATTCCATGGCTGCCAATTCATGCCCATTAGAATTCCAATGTCCATCATTCAAATAAAGGTCTTTTTCTTGATTTTGAACAAAAACAGGCATGAAATCAAGACATTCCATATCGAGATTATTACACATTCCCATTACTTTTTTATGAATAATGTTTAAATCAAATGTTTTATAGTCGTATTCATCAAAATTATCGTACCACTCTATCAATTCTTTCCTCTTATTCTCAACAGTCTGTTGTTCTCTCGGTATCAATGTAACAAGAAGAGGCACATCATAATCTTGAGCTATTTCTTTTATCTCTTTAAGATGTTTTTCAGTAAGAGTATAACATTTCCGTACATTTTCAAAATCCATATAATAATCAATGTTTCTAGGATATTTGAAAGGTACGACTATTTTTCTGTATAATAATACTATAAATTGACTTCTTTTCAATGGATGTTTTATCATATCATAAAATGTTTTATCCTCATTAGTACTTAGAAAACCACCACAATTATCACTAACATCATTTCCAGTGTATATATTCAATATTATTAGTTTAGTATCATATACGGGGAGCATTCTTTTTAGCTGAGTGCCAAATTGAATTTCAGAATATCCAGGAACCCCTATATTATAGATCTTGTAATTACCCCCTATAATTTTCTGTAAATTAGATGCAATATTTTCATTGACCTCAACACCACTTCCAGCGGTAAAGGAATCTCCCACCATTAATATTACATTCTTATCTTCGTTATTAAAATCAAATTCGTTTCTGAAACCCTGAGAATTAGTCGCAAATCTAGTATTGAAATCAATCTCCTTAAAGCCCCCATCAAATTTAGGCTTTAATTTATATCCCAATTCAGAATCATCTACGTAAGGGACGTTGCCCTCTGAATCTTGTATTCTACCTGGCCCATATAGATATCTGACAAAAGTTTCCAAAATAAAAAAAACAATCAAACTAACAACTATCAACATTACTATATTGGCAATTAATATTCTTCTAGTCTTTTGCATATTTTTCGCTATCCCAGCCATCTTGGAGATTGTCTTCCCTTTTTATTATAAAGTTGCCCATTACTAAATAATCTATTCCAGTCCCCATCATGCATTTGTAAGCATCGTAAGGAGAACATACAATAGGCTCTCCCCTTATATTAAATGAAGTATTAATCAATATAGGGATACCACTTAGTTTACCAAATTCCTTTATTAAATCATAGTATTTTATGTTTTGGTTTCTTCTAACGCTTTGTAATCTCCCACTTCCATCTACATGGGTTACTGCAGGAATTTTATCTCTCCATTTTTTCTTGACAGGGTAAACCATAAGCATATAATCCGTAGGTTCAGGAACAGGTTTATCACATTCAAAATATTTTAATGCATCATCAGCACATACAGCAGGAGCAAAGGGTCTAAATTTTTCCCTATGTTTAACTTTAAGATTCAATATTTCTTGCATTTCCCTATTTGCAGGGTTAGAAAGTATGCTTCTATTTCCTAAGGCTCTAGGCCCCCATTCCATTTTTCCCTGAAACCAACCTATCACATTATCCTTAAAGATTAGCTCAGTAGTTGTTTTAATTAATTCTTTATCGTTTTTATATTCGCCATATTTAATGTTATTTTTATCAAGAAATTCTTTTATCTCTTTATTAGAATATTCTGGCCCAAGATAAGCATCCTTCATTTTGTATTTTCTCTTGTTTCCAAGTATCGAATTATAAGCATATAATGCCGCCCCTATGCTAGTCCCGCCATCTCCAGAATCAGGTTGTATCCATATTTTTTTGAAAGGAGTATTTCTCAATATTTTTCCGTTATATACACTATTTAATCCTACTCCTCCACCTATAACAATATTATTCAATTTTGTCTCACTATGGATATATTTCAACATAGTAGTTATTATTTCTTCAGTAACTAATTGTAATGCCGCAGCAATATCTTTATGTCTCTGCGTTATTTCAGATTCTCCTTCTCTTATAGGGCCATCGAGTAATGTACATAATTTTTCAGAAGGCATTCTATTTTTGAAATGATATGTAAAATAAGACATGTCTAATCTATAACTCCCATCATTTTTTAGATCAATCGTTTTCCTAAGTTTTTCATAATAAGGGTTTGTCTTCTTATCCATATTCCCATAAGGCGCAAGACCCATCACCTTATATTCAGAATTATTAACACTAAATCCTAAGTAAGCAGTTATGGTAGAATAAAGCAAACCAACAGAACTTGGAAATTTTATTTCTTTTAAGAGTTTTATATTTTCTTTTTCTCCTATACCATATGCAGTAGTTGTCCATTCTCCAACCCCATCAATAGTCAATATAGCTGCTTTTTCAAAAGGGCTAGGTAAGAATGAACTTGCTGCATGAGCCATATGATGTTCAATAAAAAGAACATCTTTTTTATATTTAAGTTTCTTTTTGATAGTCTTTACGACCCTTAGTTTTTCATTAAACCAAGAAGGCAACGTAGAGAGAAATATTTTATGACTTTTAGGGAATCCATCTATATATTGATGAAGCAATCTCTCAAATTTTAATAAAGGTTTTTCGTAAAAAGCAATATATTCAATCTCATTTATAGTTATGTTTTCTTTCTTCATGCATTCTTCTATAGCCATTATTGGAAAAGAAGTGTCATGCTTTTTCCTGCTTAATCTTTCCTCTTGTATAGCGTACATAACTTTCCCATCTTTTATTAGAGAAGCTGAAGAATCATGATAAAAACAAGATATTCCTAAGATATACATTTTAAAATTGCCTATAATAGTCCTCCATTTTACCATTAGAAATATTCAATTCTTCCCAATAACTTTCTCTTTGTTTTTCAACATCTTTATCAAGAAGTTTTTTCTTACTTAATCTAGCAATAACAAAACTTAATCCGACCCCAAAAACGTAAACTAAACTCAAAAGAACAGCATTAATTATGGCTGCAATGTCATCTCCAAATTCTTTCTGTCCTTTTTTCACATCTTTAAAAAATTTTTTAATTTTCATTTTAGTACAAGTTTTATTGATTTTCCAACTAATATTATTAATAATGTTATAGAGGTTACATGGAGGAAATTCCATCCATTAGGAAGTTTATCGATAAATCTAAGAATTAAATATAATATAGTTGTAAAAACAAGATACATCAATATATATCCAATATATTCTCCACTTTTTTTAGAACTTTCATTATCAAACTTCATTTTAGTATTAAAAAATAACCATTTATAAAATTAAGCTATTTATCCTCCATTTTACCTCATCAGCACTTATATCATTCATATCCTTGTAAATAACACTAGATTTCTTTCCAAGAGGCCCCACATAGTTCAATTTATTGAAATGTTCAGGCCTATTCACATATCCAGATATTAATGCTATCAGATTTGATTTCCCGGCCCAAGCAAGATGCATTGCCCCCCCATCCTGGCATATTACTAATTTGCTTCTTTTAAGCAATAAATAAACTGTTCTTAAGTTTAACATCTCTTTAGGTGTAATTACATAATTATTTTTTTCAGAAAGATATCCCATCTTATCCATATCGGAACCTAAAACCACTATCTTATATTTTTTATATTTAGTATGCAAATGTTTCACTATTTCATCCCATTTAACCATATCCCATTGTCTTTCTTTTACACTGCTGTCAGGAATTACACACACAAAATCTTTTATCTTATTTTCTTTCAAAAATTTAAGGGTCTCTTTAAAATCTTCTTTGTCTGTAGCAACTTCTGGCCATGAATTCTTTCGGTTTATTCCCAAGGCCTTATTTAAAAGATCCAATCTTTGAAAAGTTACATGCCTATTTATCCTATTTTTTCTATAGCCATAATCAAGAAATATTTTAGAGAAAAATCGATTATAAAAACCTATTTTATATTTGACTCTTCCAAAAAAAAGAAGCAATATATTGAAAAGACCCCCCCTCAAGTCTATACCTAGGTCAAAATTCTCATTCTTTATTTTTCTTGAAAATTTCAAATATGCAAGATAATCTTTAAAGTTTTTAGGAGGGTAATCAAGTACATCAATATTATCAATAAATTTATTCTTTTCAATAATGGGTTTATTTGATTTTGAACACAATACAGTTATCTTAGAATTAGGGTATTCTTCTTTTAATTCTCTAAATACACAGGTAGAGATTATCATGTCTCCTATTTTATCATTTTTTATCACAATTATCTTTCTTACATTCATTTTTGATATCTTGACTACTACCTATATAAAGTTAAATATAGTGAAGTTTAAATCCTCCAGTTTACAGTATAAAAAATGTCTGTTTCAACACTTTTCATTAGTTCAGGAAAAAGGCTTAATTGTATAGAAGCTTTCGGCCTGTCAAAATCGGGAAAAACAACCCATCTCAGAGGTTTAAAGGCAAGAAACCATAACGTTCTAATGGTTCAAAATAGTGTTTTTAAAAAAGTTATTTTTTTTATAAGGTTCTTTTTCAAAAATCCATTAACATCAATTTATTTGTTCTATGCTTTAAATTCAAACAACATATTTAATAATCTCTCTTTTAAAGAAAAATTAACTATTCTAAAGATGAGAAATTTTTATCTTGCAGCAGTTCTTGCAAAAATAGATTTCATTTCTAATATGAAAAAAACATGTATTGTTGACGAGTTTTCATTACAATCTCTTTTCATGATATTTAGCACAAAATCTTCCGAGGATAAAATAAAAAAAGTAATGTCAAAACTTCCGAAATCTAAAGAGGTATTACTTTTTGAGGAATCTCAAAAAACAAGGCATGAAAGAATAAAAAGTGTTAAAAATCCAGCAACAAAACTAAATTCATATTATAAACAAAAATGGATTGAAAATTGTGAATATAATTACGAGTTAATAAAAAAGATACTTTTATCTTTTTATTCAATAAAGAAAATATAGACTTTTTTATCATAACTTTTATATATCCTCCTTAGATATTCATTTCATGGAAAAAGTTGAGGGAAAGAAACCTGAAGTTTACGTTGAGATGACTGCAGATTTCTTGCATCCAGGACATATAAATATTCTTAATGAAGCTCAAAAATATGGAGATGTTGTAGTAGGACTTCTTACTGACAAAGCTGTTGCAAGCTATAGAAGAATCCCTATTCTTTCCTATGATCAGAGAAAAAAAATATTAGAGCATATAAAGACAATCTCTAAAATAATCCCTCAGGATTCCTATGACTGTATAGATAATCTTTTAATGTTAAAACCAGAATATGTAGTTCATGGTGATGATTGGAAGAAAGGCTTTCTCTCAAATGTCAGACAAAAGGTTATAGATACTATTCAGGTTTGGAACGGTAAATTAATTGAACCAGCTTTCACAGAGGGCATTTCAGCAACAGATTTAATAAATAAGATCAGGTCAAGAGGAACGACTCCTGATGAAAGAAGAAAAAAGATAAGAGATTTATTGCATATAAAACCATTAATAAGAATTCTAGAAGTGCATAATGGCCTCACAGGTTTAATTGTAGAGAGAACAAAAATAGAAATAGAAGGGAAAATAAAAGAGTTTGATGGAATGTGGGAAAGCAGTCTAACTGATTCTGCTTCAAAAGGCAAGCCAGATACAGGAGCAGTAGATGTCACATCTAGAATACAAACAATTGAGCAAATTTTAGAAGTAACAACTAAACCAATGATTGTAGATGCGGATAATGGCGGTTTAACGGAGCAATTTGCATTTACAGTAAAGACTTTAGAAAGACACGGAATCTCTGCAGTAATTATAGAAGACAAAATAGGGGCTAAAAGAAATTCTCTTTTCGGAACAGATGTGAAGCAGGAACAGGATTCAATAGAGGAATTTTCTGAAAAAATAAAAGTAGGAAAAAATTCACAAGCAACAGAAGATTTTATGATTATAGCAAGAATCGAGAGTCTAATACTGAAAAAAGGCCTAGCTGATGCATTAGAAAGAGCCAAGGCATATATTAACTCTGGAGCAGATGGCATTATGATCCATAGCAAGGAAAAAAATGGTGCAGAAATTCTGGATTTTTGTAAAGAATACAATTCATTTCATAATAAGGTTCCTCTAGTAGTAGTGCCCTCCACTTACAGCCATATTAAAGAAAAAGAACTAGAGGACGCAGGAGTCAATATTATAATTTATGCAAATCATTTAATTAGAAGCGCTTATCCAGCAATGATGAAAACAGCAGAATTAATCTTAAAGAACGAAAGAGCCCATGAAGTTGAAGAACATTGCATGTCTATTAAAGATATATTAAATTTAGTTCCAAGTTAAAATGTTGAAACCAAAAGAATTTTATCACTTGCTTATAGAAAATAAAGTTGATTTCTTTGCTGGAGTACCAGACTCATTATTAAAAGACTTTAATGCTTATGTAATGGATAACACTCCTCAAAAAAATCACACTATCACTGCAAATGAAGGCGGCGCAATAGCACTAGTTACAGGCTATCATCTAGCTACAAATAAGATAGGCCTTGTTTATATGCAGAATTCAGGCCTTGGTAACACAGTTAATCCTTTAACTTCATTAGCAGATAGAGAAGTATATTCTATTCCAATGTTACTTTTAATAGGTTGGAGAGGCGAGCCAGGCGTTCACGATGAACCTCAGCATGTAAAGCAGGGAAGAATTACTCTGTCGCTTCTTGAAACTCTTGAAATTCCATATAGCATCCTACCAGACAATATTGCAGAGGCAAGAAAAACATTAGAAGATTCAGTTTCTTATTCCAAACAAAATAATATCCCATATGCTTTAATAGTAAGGAAAGGAACATTTGAAAATTATGAGCTTAAGAATAAAGTAAAAACCGATTACGACTTTAATAGAGAAAATGCTTTGAAGCTAGTAGCTTCAACTCTAGAAGAAAAAGATATCATTGTTTCAACAACAGGCATGCTGTCGCGAGAGTTATTTGAATATAGGGAAAAAAATAATCAAGGCCATAATAAAGATTTCTTAACAGTGGGCTGTATGGGGCACAGTTCAATGATTGCATTAGGGATAGCTTCTCAGAAGCCTCTAAAAAATATTTATTGCCTTGACGGCGATGGCTCTATAATAATGCACCTAGGGGCTTTAACAATAATAGGCCCAAAATCTCTTAAAAATTTTAAGCACATAGTTTTCAATAACGGCGCGCACGACTCAGTTGGAGGGCAGCCAACAGCAGGCTTTTCAATAGATATATTAGAGGTCGCAGAAGCTTGCGGATATAAAAGTGTTTTTAGAGCACAAACAGAAAATGAAATTCTAAAGGGTATGGAAAAATTAAAAAAAGCAGAAGGCCCTTCTATGCTAGAAATAATTATAAATAAAGGCGCGAGAAGTGATTTAGGCAGACCAACAACCAGCCCAATAGAAAATAAAAGAAATTTCATGGAGGAGTTACAAAAATGATAATTAATGGAAAAAAAGTAAAAAAAGAAAAAAACTTCCAGATAAGAAATCCTTATGATAGCTCTTTGATCGGCGAGGTACCTATTGCAGAAGAAAACGATATTAGGGAAGCAATCTTTCTTTCTCATGGGATGAACAAAGACTTGCCCATCAATACAAGGGCAAATATCTTAAGAAGAGCTGGAGAGAGAGTTATTCAAGAAAAACAAACCCTTGCCACTCTTATAAGCTCCGAATCAGGCCTTTCTTTGAAGGACACTCATTACGAAATTGAGAGAATTCATAGTGTTTTAGCTGCAGCCGCAGAATACACCCATTATATCGAAGAGGATATTACTTACAAATTCATTTCTTCAAGGGATGGAAAACCTAAACTTCAAGTCATTACAGAACCATTAGATCTTGTATTGGCAATTACTCCTTTTAATCATCCAATGAATCAGGTGGCCCATAAGGTTGCTCCAGCCATAGCAGCCGGAACTGCAATAGTATTAAAACCTTCTGAAAAAACACCATTATCAGCAATAAAATTAATCGAAATACTGCACGAGTCTGGCCTACCGCCTAATTATGTAAATTTGATTACAACCAATAATCCTTCTTCTTTTCTCGATATTGCCTTATCTACCAAGTTAGCTCAAGTACTGACATTCACAGGAGGAATTAAAGTGGGAAAGTATATTGCAAGAAGATTAATAGAAACAGGCAATGAACTAATAAAGTATGTTCCAGAATTGGGAGACAATGCAGCTCTTGCCATTTTAGAAGACGCAGATTTAGATTTATCTGCTAGAGTCGCATTACATGCATTTACAAATTTAGGCCAAAGATGCACATCCATAAAAAGAATATTAGTCCATAATAATATTGCAGATACATTTATAGGAAATTTCCTAGACCTATCAAGAAAAATTAAGTATGGAGACCCTCTTGATCCAGAAAATGTCATGGGGACTCTTATAGACCAAGATTCAGCAACACAAATTCAAAAAAGAGTAGAAGATTCTTTAAAAAAAGGAGCGCGCCTTCTCTATGGAAATATAAGAGATAGGGCATTATATTCTCCAACAATTTTAGATCATGTTAATCCAGGATCAGAATTGGTTGTAGAAGAAACATTTGGTCCTGTCGCCCCGATAATTAGGATAAATAGCCTTGAAGAAGCAATCTCTATAATAAATTCTGTCAATTATAAATTATCGGGAGCAGTAATAACAAGAGACAAGAAAAAAGCTAAATTTATAGCCAATTCAATAAAAGTAGGGCAGTTTAGTTGGAACGGCCATCCAGGTTACAGAACAAGCACCATTTGGAGGTTTTGGCCTTTCAGGAAATGGTCAGAAAGAAGGAGTGATAATGGCTGCGGAGAGTATGAGGAGGATTAGAACATTCTATACCCATTAAAATGAAAGCAATAATTTTAGCAGCAGGAAAAAGCACAAGGTTACATCCGCTAACTTTAGAGAAACCTAAATGCCTCCTGGAGTTAGAAGAAGGAGTGGCAATAATTGATCATCAAATAAATACTCTCAGAGAAACAGGTCTCGAAGAAATAATAGTTATTACGGGCCATAATTCGGATAAGATACATTCTCACCTAGGTGATTCAGTGGAGTACAGGTTTTTCCCTGATTTTGAGAAATATAATAATATGCATACAATATACAGTATCAGAGAAGATTTAAATTCAGATGTTGTAATACTTTATTCAGATGTTCTATTTAGCAGAGATCTGTTGAGAATGTGCGTTGAGAGCAGGGAAGATTTTTGTCTACTTGTTCATAATAAAGAAGTTTTAAAAGATACAGCAAGAGTAATAATAAAAGAAGGAAGTATAGTAGATATTGGAAACCATATATCTGTAAAAGAAGGAAATGGAAATTTTATAGGCATAGCGAAATTTTCCAATTTAGGGATAAAAAAAATTCTTAACGAGATAGAGAAAAGAGCCCATAATGATAGATATAATAGTGATTATTACATAATGCCGTTAATTGATTTAGCTAAAACTAATAAAATAGGCTACGAATTGGTAAATGACTTGCCATGGATAGAAATAGACTTCTTGAAAGATTACGAAAAAGCAAAAAGTGAAATTTATCCCAAGATAAAATATTTTAATAATTCCTATAGATCCAAAACTTAATTATATAAAATAAGTGGCACAATATTCCGAATATTAAAAGCATTATATGGCTTGAGAATAAAACAGCAATACTTACCAATAGCCTCTGTGCAGCGCATGAAAATCCTATCCTTCCTTTCAATTCTCCGAATAGACTTTTCTCAAAATTCTTAGCTATCTCTTTTTTATTTGGGAATTCTTTGTCTGCAGTTAATGAAGTAACCAATACCATGAATAATCCATACATCCCAAATAATCCTATCCATATTTCCTCCATAAAATATCCTGCAAAAAATATTATTGATGTAAATCCGATCGTTCCCAAAACTTCATCCAAATATGCTCCAAATTTCTTATTTTTTGGTTCCTTCTCTTTTGAATTATAATACCTTGCCATTTCTCCATCACAACAGTCAAGAATTATTCCTAGGTTAACCAATATTCCTGCAAAAACCCATTGCTGTATATACATTAAATAAACAACAAAAAAATCAGATATCATACTTAAAAAAGTTACAAGATTCGGCGAAAATTTCAATTTAATGAATATCACACTAAAAATAGGGGAGGCTCTTCTGTATATATGATGCATGAGGTATCCGGATTTTTCTGGTCCTTTCTGAAAACTTTTTATTTCATTATATAGATTCATTTTTAATTAAGAATATAGAAGTTTTTAATTGTTATTAAACACTTATATTTAAAAACTAGACCATTATATATTCTGAATGAAAAATTCTGAAAAAGATACAGAGAAATTTAGCTCGTGGGTGCAAGGCTTTTATAATGAAAAAGCAAAAAATATTTCAAAAAATGGTTATGAATATGCCAGATGGTTCAGCACTCCAAAAAAAATCCGTCAATATAAAAATACCGCAAAAAGTCTATCATATCACTTAAGAGATGTTCACTTTAAAAATTGTTTAGAAGTTGGATGCGGTCCAGGAACATGGACCAAGTTATTATTAAAAAAGTATCCTGATTCTGGATTTTTATGTTTGGATATATCAAAGGAGATGGTTGCACAGCTAAAAAATAATATTAAGGACAAAAAAAGAGTTAAAACAATAGTGAAAAATTTTTTAGATCATGATTTTATGGAGAAAAAATTCGATTTCATCTTTTGCTCTAGGGCAATTGAATATATACCAGATAAAACTTTAGTGATTAAAAAATTTTATAACTTGATGCAGCCAGGAGGAAAAGGAATAATTGTATCGTCTCCACCCCACCCTAGAATACTAGCATTAAAAAAGATATTTGGGCTAAGGGCAAATTTACAGCACACCCATAGAATATCAGTAAGGTCTCTTATTTATTTATTGAAAAAAGAAGGATTTATTAAAATAGAGCCTTATCCAATACTTTTCTCAGATTTTTTTATTATTCCAAGAAATATTTTATTTACATTACTCTATAATAGGACTTGGGGTTTACTGTCTAAAATGTTTGCTTCTAGCTATATAATTAAATTTGAAAAGCCAAATGAAAAAAATTAGAATTGCTTTTATTGGAGCAGATATGTCCGGGAAAACAACATTAGTAAATTTTTTTAATGAAAAAATAAAAAAAGAAGGTAAAACTTCTGAAGTGTTTTTTATGGGATGGAGGGATTTTCATAATCCTATATTAAGATTAATATCAAGAACTAGAATTGCTGATACTGGAAAAAAAGCAAGGTCAGATAGTTTGAGTAGATATAAATCAAGGAGTTGGATTTTTTATGTAATTTATTATCTAGAGCTTTGGCAAAGGTATATAAAAACAATTGGATCAAACAAAGATTTTATATTATTCGATCGTTATTTTTACGATGAACTTCTATTTGCAAATGAGATAAAATACAAGATATTTAGTTTAATAACTCCGCGACCAGATGTCTGTTTTATTCTACAGGCTAAAATAGAAGAATTCAAAAGAAGGGGATTTACCGGGTCTGAAATTAAACTGAAAAAATTCTACAAAAAACTTTATCGCGCAAATTCATTATGCAAAACAGTAAGATTAGATGGATCAGGCTCTCTCGAAAAAAACTATAACAGAATTAAAATAGAATCTAGGGTATTAAAATAAAAAATCAGGATAGAGCAAGGTTTAATAGGTATTAAAAAGATTATTCATTATCAGGCAATAATGAAAAGAGAAAAAGAGTTGAATAAGGTCCTTAAGATTATAGCAAAATCTTCAATAATAGTTCTAATTGGAGTAGGTATTTCAAAAATACTTACTTACATTTATAGAATAATAATAGCAAGATATTTTGGACCTGAAGAATATGGATTATTCTCTTTGGCTTTGATGGTCTCAGGAATTCTAATCGCACTATCTTCTTTAGGACTGCCAGAAGGAATTCTAAGGTATGTCTCTATATATCGAGGAAAAAATAAATTAAGAGAATTGAAATATTCTATAAGATTCTCCGTGAAATTCGTAGCTTTATCTAGCATACTGGTAGGAATATTGCTATACATTCTTGCAGAAACCTTATCCACCCATGTATTTCACAACAAAGAATTAGCTATATTTTTAAAAATATTCAGCATTGCAATTCCAATTACTGCAATATCAAATATTTTTCTTTCAGTTTTAAGATCGTTTGAAAAGATTAAAGAGTTCTCATTTATAACAAATATTATAAGAAATTTGCCCAAGGCCATTTTTTTATTAGTTTTAATATTTATTGGGGTTGGTGCCATCTCGATACCAATATCTCATGTATTAGGGGTTTTTTTAATGCTTTATTTTTCATATGTAAATTACAAATCCCAGCTAACAAAGATAAATAAAACGCCCCCATTACAAAGCAGAGAAAAAAAGATTATTTCAAGAGAAATATACTCCTATTCATGGCCAATACTCTTTGTTTCTGCATTGCAGATTACATTATCCTGGATAGATTCTTTTTTTCTCGGGTATTTCAAAGGGGTCTTCGAAGTAGGCCTTTATGCCGCTGCATTGCCGATTGCTATGCTTTTATACTTTGTTCCAGAATTATTTATGCAAATCTTTTTCCCGATTATAACCAAAGCCTATGCAAAAGGCAACATCAAATTGATTGAAGAGATAAGCAAACAAGTCAGCAAATGGATATTTATGATAAATATTCCAATCTTCGTATTAATTTTCTCTTTTCCTAATGAGATAATAAATATTCTCTTTGGCAGCCAGTATTTGGAAGCCTCGCAGGCCTTGCGTTTTCTGTCTATAGGTTTCTTAATAACTACAGCCGCTCCAACAATTTGTTATCATCTTCTGTTAATGGCAGGGAGGTCTAAAGTAATTTTCTATAATACATTAGGAGGGATCATATTAAACACTATTTTGAACATTATTTTTATACCAATGAAAAAGATTTGGTTTATAAACAACGAGCTTGGGATAAACGGGGCCGCTTTAGCGACAACAGTTTCTATAATTATAATGAATGCAATAATAATAATCGAAACAAAAAAATATCTCTCTATAACTCCAATAAGAAGAAAAACGCTTATAATTTTATTAGCCGCTGCAATTCCAGCAATTGCTCTGATTTTTTTTAAAAACAATCAGTATATTACCTTTCAGGAAATTTTAATAATCTCGATATTTTTTATTCTTCTATATATCCTTTTATTATTGCTATTTAAAGCATTGGATAAAAATGATAAAACAATAATTAGCACGATAAAAACCAAATTATATAGAAGAAAAATGCATTAAATTTATAAAGGTTTGTTTACCAGCATTTAAAAAAAGAAATGGCGATAACAAATCAGACATTAGAAGACTTTTTATTGAATAACCCTACTGAAATAGACATATCCTATTTTATTTTTTCTCTATTTCTATCAGCTTTACTCGCCTTTATTATGTCTAGATTATATGTGCAGTATGGCACTTGCATTTCTAATAGGGGGAAATTTGCCAAAAATTTTTATCTAATAATACCTACGACAACTTTAATAATAACAATTGTAAAATCTTCATTAGCATTATCTCTTGGACTTGTAGGTGCACTTTCAATAGTAAGGTTTCGCGCAGCAATCAAAGAGCCAGAAGAGCTATCATTTCTTTTTTTATCTATAGCTATAGGCTTGGGGCTTGGAGCGAATCAAACAATAATAACAATTGCAGCAGTAGTAATAATCTCTTTAATCATTTGGATTAAACATTTTTTTACAGCCAAAGATGAGGCGCATAATCTATATATAACTGTCTCTGGGAAATTAAGCAAGGACCTAACTTTAAGGAAAATTGTGGATATTCTTAAGAAAAATTCAAAGGGCGCTCATTTAAAAAGATTTGATAGATCAGAAGACGGATTATTGGAGGCTTCATTTATCATAGACTTGGATTCTTATGACAATTTAGATAAAATCAAAGAGGCTTTGGAGAGCTTGTCAACCACAGTTAAAATATCCTATTTAGACAGGATAGGCATCTATAGTTAAATCAGTTATCTAAAAATGAGATTAAAAAAAAATAATAGCTTTATTCTTCCAGGAAATATCAGGGATAGATTTAATTACGTTTTAAGACAGTTTCTAAATAAAAAGCCCATGATATTCTTATTGTTATTAATAATGATAAGTTTATTTTTAATAGGGTCTTTTGCAGGGCTCATCTTAGGAGGGTTCTTTGGGACCATAGATAATCCATCAGAAAAGGGCAGAGTATTTTTAAGAAGCATAGGCCTTCAATCAGGATCTAAAACTATTCTTTTAGGCATTATTCACGAGAACATCAAGATACCTTATAATTTTATCCAGGGCCAATTCTCCAGTCCTGAAAAAATTTATATAGATATAAAATTTAAGGATTATGAAAAACTCCTATATAAAAGGGATCAAGTTCTTGGTGACATCGCTATTTTTTATTCAGACGAAGATTTTGTCCCTGCAACAATTAGATATAAAGATAAAGAATTAAAAGCTAAAGTAAGATTAAAAGGCGACACTTCGGAAAATTTAGAGGGAGATAAATGGTCCATGCGTATTAATCTAAAAGACTCTGGATCTTTGTTCGGAATGCACTCTTTTTCAATTCAGCACCCGAAGATTAGGAATTATTTAAACGAGTTAATTTATCATGAGTCACTGAAAAAAGAGGGAGTAATAGGATTAAGATATGATTTTGTGCAGGTAATAGTAAACGGCGATAATAGAGGCATATATTCAATTGAAGAGCATTTTGACACAGAGCTGATTGAAAATAACAATAAAAGAGACGGGATAATAATTAAGGTAAATGAAGAAAATTGGTACAAAGATTTAGCACAATACCAAGAAAAAAATCTAGAAGGCAGAGGTTTTATTAATGAAGAGTTAAATAATGAATTTAGTTTAGGAGATGAAATAATATCTCTTGACCAAGACTATATGGTTAATTATTTATATGGGGCGGACAAGGGTTTTTTTGAAGGAAATATAGATGCATTTAATTCCAATAAAGTTTTGCTGGATCCGGTGCTAAATGAGCAATTCACAATAGCAAGAAATTTGCTGGAATCTTTCAGAAGAGGAGAATTAAAAACAAGCGAAGTATTCGATTCAGAAATATTGGCTAAATATTTCGCCCTAGCCTCAATTCTCGGTGCAGAACATGGCGCAGATTGGACAAATATAAGATTTTATTACAACCCTATAACATCAAAGCTTGAACCAATTGGTTTTAATGGATACGCAGGAATAGACAATTATAAAATTATTCATAAATTCTTTCCACGGTGTATATCAATAGAAGAAGTAGACTGTTCATATATTAATAAAAATTACTATAATATTTTATTTAGTGATCCTGTATTTTTTGAGAAATTCATTTCAGAACTAGAAAGGATGTCTGATCAGAAATATATTGATAATTTGATTAGCGATTTAGAGCAGATATTAGACGAAAAAAGAAAAATTATATATAAAGATATGCCTTACTATTATTTTTCAAAAGAAATATTTTATGAAAATCAAGAGTATATAAGGAAAATTCTGAATCAGAATAAAGACAGCATTCAAGCGCATTACAAGGGCCTATCAGAAAATAAAAAGAAAATTGTTTTGGAGCTCGCAAATATGAATCATCTTCCAATAAAGATTATTTCTTTAAATTATGGCGAGGTTTATTTAGATAAGCTAGATAATAACATCATGTTACAACCAAGAAAATATTCTGGACCATTGGAATTCACTGAATATTATTTTGAAATTCCAGAAGGCCTTAATGAGAATATTGTTTTATCAGAGCCAATATTGAATTATAAGGTATTTGGTTCTTCAGTATTAAAGAATCAATCTGTTTCACCCTGGCCCTATAAAAACGATAGTGCTCTAAATGGAGAAATTTTCCTTAAAAATCCTTCATTAAATCCAGAAGAATTTCTTAGAATTGACGAGCCAAATAAGAAAATCTATTTTAAAGAAGGAAATTGGGTTCTTAACAAAAGCATTATAATACCAGAAGGGTATAATTTGAACATAGGTAAAAATACTAAGATCGATTTAAGGGAGGGAGCATTTATTTTATCATATTCTGAGGTATATTTAATTGGTGATAAACTAAATCCCACATTTATAACCTCATCTGATAAAAAAGGCCAGGGGTTGGCAGTATTAAATGCAAAGAAAGGCAGTTTATTAGAGAATGTAGTCTTTGAGAATCTGACTTACCCATCTAAAAACGGATGGTCATTGACAGGGGCAGTTACTTTTTATGAATCGCCGGTAATAATAAATTCTGCTCAATTTTCAAATATTCAAGCTGAAGACAACTTAAATATCATAAGGTCCTCATTTGAAATTCATAATATAATACTAACTGATTCATTTTCAGATTGTATTGATATTGATTTTAGCGAAGGAGCAATAGATAATGTTATTTGCAATAAGTGTTCTAATGACTGTATTGACTTTTCAGGAAGCAAAGCATTAATCTCAAATATTTTTGCAGAAAATTTAGGAGATAAAGCATTAAGCGTAGGTGAAAAAAGCGAGATTAAGGCTTATAATGTAACAGTAAAAAATTCAAATATAGGGGTGGCTAGCAAAGATCAATCTTCACTTGAACTTGATAATATAATTATCGATAACAGCAATTACGGATTTGTAGCCTATCAGAAAAAATCAGAATTTGGACCAGCGGTTATTAAAGCTATAAACTCCAATGTAGTTGCAGACAAGATTCATTTTATTGAAAAGAAGTCAGAATTAGTACTGGAAGGAAAAATTATAATCGGTTCAGAAAAACAAGTTTATGATTTGTTATATCCTGGGGGTGTTAAATGATAGATCAGGTAAATTTTAATGATTGTAGGCATGAGAGAAAATTTTTAATTAAAGAATTTAGCAATTCCGATATAGAAAATATAATAAAGTCGAACTCAGCAATATTTTTCGAGATTTATAAACCAAGGCAGGTTAATAATATATATCTAGATACCATTGATTTAAAAAATTACCATGATAATATTGCAGGCAACACAAACAGGCTAAAAATAAGAATTAGATGGTATGGAAAATCCTTTGGACATATATCCAAGCCAGTATTAGAGTTCAAGATTAAGAAAGGAGAGATAGGTAAGAAAATATCATTCCCCTTAAAAAGTTTTAATTTAGATAAAAAATTATCCAAAGAAAATTTAATGAAAAGCTCAATTCTAAAATCAAATCTACCTCTTTGGGCTATAGAATCCCTAAAATCAATGGATTTAGTATTGCTCAATTCTTACCTTAGAGAATATTTTATTTCAGCAGACAAAATATACCGTCTAACTCTCGATTCAGATTTAACTTTTATAGAAGTAAATAATCTTAACAACTCCTTTAAGAACTTAATTAAAGATGAGAATACATTCATACTGGAATTGAAATACAGTCCTGAAAACGATATCAGAAAATCTCAAATAACTCAATCTTTTCCATTCAGATTAAGTAAAAGCTCTAAATATATTTCAGGTATGAATCTATTAAACGATTTGTAAAATTTATTTTAATCATAAAGATTAATTCTCGTTCTTCTTGCAATTTTTCCAGGATTGAAATCTTCTTCAGGAGGAATATAAGTATTCATATATAATGGTCTTGACAAAACTTTAGAGATATTTGCATAAGAACCATGCAATACATTCCCATGCAATACTAATAAATCTCCTTTATCAAAATTAATAAGCTCTTCCTTATCCTTAAACTCTCCAGGAATTTCAGTTATATTCCCAGGGTTAGATCCCTTAACTTCTCTAAAGCTGACTACCTTTTTAGAAGGAAATAATCCCATTTTATGAGATCCAGGGTAAATATACATGGTCCCATTTTCAAATAAAGCATCATCTAAAAATAAGTTTGTTGTAACATATAAGGCATTAGGACTCTTCACATAATCATTATCCTGATGAGGGTTCCATGCTTGAGGCGCATAAGCGCTTCCTGCTTCTTTAAACAGCATCTGGCTCATCAATCCATCGAAAGATTTTCCATAAAGAGATGCTAAAACAGTAATGCTTCTAGGGTCCCTCATTAAATCCTGTAAATAACTAGAAGTCTCTTCTATTTGAGAATTTATTCTTACATTATTTGGCCTTGGATCAAATGCTCGGAGATATGCAAAACTATGCGGATTCATTAAAGGAGCGTAATCGCTATTTGCGTGTCTTTCAAGAAGAGAGAGCATTTCATCACATTCATCTGGAGAATAACATTTTTTCAAGACAAGATATCCACTTCTATCAAAGAATTCTTTTTCATCAGCAGTCGCTTCCCTTTTCTTCCCATGTTTCATTATCCTATCCATATTCAAAAAGATAATTTGTAATATATAAACATTCTTGTTCTATTTTATATGATAATAAAGTCATACGATATTTTCTTTATACCATTCCATAGTTCTAGATATTCCCTCATTTAAAGAAACTCTAGGACTCCAATTAAAATATTCTCTGGCTTTTGTCGAGTCTAACGCAATATCAATTTTTATAGTTGGTTTCGAAGGTTCATATTCTATTTTTAGATTCTTCCCAGATAGATCTATAGTTCTCTTAACTAAATCTCCTATAGATATCATTGAACCACATCCTACATTAAACAGCTCAAAACGAGAAGGTTGTTTATCAATTACTAATTCAATTAAACTACATAAATCTGACACATGCAATAGATCTCTTTTCTCTTCTCCACTACCCCATACATTTACTGAACCTCCATCTTCAGCACTCATGACTTTAGTGAGTGTCGCCCCAAAAACATGAGATTTTTCTAAATCAAATTTATCGTGTGGACCATAAATATTTGATTGACGCAAAACAGTATGTTTAGTTCTATTACAATTAGAGAAGAATTCACACATCTTTTCAATATACAATTTAGTATTTGCCGAACCGTAATATACAGGATTAATATCAATTGCATCTGTTTCCACTATAGGTCTATCCGATGAAGGGTAAACTGTTCCTGAACTAGGAAAGATAAAATGTTTTACATTGTTTTCAAATGCCTCTCTTAAAAGTAAAGAATTCATGATAGCATTATCTGTAACATGAATATGTGGCTGTGTAAGAGTTTTTCCAGCCCCACTAGTATTAGCAGCCATCTGTATAATTACCTCTTTATCCCTAACAACATTTTCAACATCTAATTTATTTGTTAAATCAGCATAAACTAAATTAACATTTCCTTCATAAGGTCTAGACCGAAAATAAGTACCATATACTTCAAAATCGTCTCTTTTTGATAAATGTTCAGCAACATTTCTACCTATAAATCCTGTAGAACCACAGACCAAAATTTTCTTTTTATTCTTCATTTCTCATCTCTATCTCTAAATATTTTGTTTGATCCTTTGGGCGATATTTTATTGGTCTCCCTTCAAGAATTAAATTTTGTATATCTCTATTCTTAGAAGCCTCATAAATTTTAGTGGCGACTTCTTCAGCGTTCATCCCATAATTGTATTCAGGTTTTGTTTTTATCCTAGTAGGGTGTATCCCAACAACATGAATATTATATTCTTCAGCCTCTAGTCTTAGACAATCTGTAAACGCCCTTAATCCTGCCTTTGCAGCCGATGAAACAGTTCTTAATTTTTTAGGCTCCAAAGAAATTACTGAATTAATGTTTATTATAGTCCCACTTCTTTTCTCTTGAAGCAGAGGATATATCGATCTAGTTAATTGTATTGGGGCAACTAAATTTACATTTATGAGATCATATATTTTGTTTTCATCTATTTTATCAAAATCAACACCTGGACACAATGCCGCACCATTATTGATTAAAACCTCTATATTATGTTCTTTGGCAACATCAGTTAATCTTTCAAGTGTCGCGCTATAGCCTAAATCTCCCTGAACAGTATAACAAGAAACTCCCTTTCTTTCTATTTCCTTTGAAACCCCTCCTAATTCAGATTCCTTTCTTGCATTAATAATAACATTATAGTTATGTTCAGCAAATTTTAAAGCCAGAATTCTACCCAGTCCATTTCCAGAGCCAGTAATCAATACACTCTCTCTCATTTAACCTCTCCAGTATAAGGAGCATAAGAATAAATGTAATCTCCTTTCTTGTTTCCCCACCAAACAACTCTCCTGCTCCAATCTTCCCATGAGTCCCATTTATCTTTTTTTCTATCTACTATATAAAGATTTTTTTCTTTCCTGATTTCAGGTTTATTTCCAATTAATCCCTCTCTATAAATTTCATCCAGATTATGATTTACTTCAACTATTTTATCTTCTTCGTTAAAAGGCATTTTTAAAAGTTCTTTGTTAAGTCTAATTGAGTCAGAAAGTATTTCTTCATATCCACTATGTCCCTTTTTTTGTAAAATATAACTCATTGTAGCCTCTGCTTCTTTATAAAATTCATCTAGCTTTTCTTCAGTTGCCAACTTTATTAGAGCATATTCATCTACTGGCCACCATATATCTAGCCAGTCTTTAGAATGAATATATTCCGCCCCTCCTCTTTGAAGATTTCTTGCATGGTCTGAAAATAAGGAGCTAACTTCTTCAAGAGTTTTACCCTTAAGAGGATTTTCTATAAAAGTATCTATTATTTCATTATAGCCTATTCCATATTGTCTATTCAACAAAATATTTGGTACCTGTGTTGCCTTATCAAAATGCAAAAATGCAGTCATATATCCAAAGTTCCTAGCCCTCACCCAATCTTCTTTAGGCATAGTGTTTGTACCAACAACAAGTTGCTGTCTCTCATATATATTATCAGCCCATTCTCCTAAACTACCGTGTATATTTATCATATCAGATTCAACGAGCTCGATTCCATATTTTTTAATATCCTCAACCATAGGAGCATTAGGAAGAATAGATAGGTTGTTGAATTGTATTCTATTATGTTGCCCATTCTCTATAAGTGTCGACACGCCTTCAGCAAAAGTCTTATATGTTTCTAAAGGCAGACCTAATATTATATCAGAAAATGTAGCTATTCCTTCTTGTGTAAATCTTCTTTGTAATTCATGGTAGTTTGAAAGCTTAATATTCCCTCGGTCTATTGCCTTTAAGGTAGGTTCATGAAGTGATTGAAAAGCTAAAAGAACACCCTTGTCCAAACCGCTATCATTAAGAACTCTTTGAATTTCGTATGACGCCTCTGTAGAATTTTTTGTGTTTTGTACAGAAAATCTATGAGGGAAACCCTTTTCTTTCTTATTGCTAGCAAATCTTTCAGCTATGGCCATGTCTCTAGCTTTATACATTCCAAAATTAGCATCGCAACAGTATACAAATTCTATTCCATTGTCACTTATCCAATCTATTTCTTTGAATATTCTACTCTCGAGATCATATTCAGACATTCTATTTTTAGCACCTATACCCCAATCACAGAATCTACATGCAAAAGGACATCCCCGATTTGTTTCAAACAAGGCAATCCATTTCCCGTCAGTATTTGTGGCCATTAATTCATTAAAATAACCATTTAGATAAGGAGAGGGTACATCATTCAAGTTCTCTATTTTTGTAGGGGGAAAAGAAGACCTTAAATTTCCTTTTTCATCAAGATAATGTATTCCTGGAACACCTCCCCATTCCCTATTGGGAAACTTCTCCAAGAGTGAAGAGAATATAATTTCACCCTCGCCAGTTGAAGCTATATCTACAAATCTATTCTGCTCTAAAAAAGATTTCAAACCTTTATCTCTTTGTTCATCATAATAACTAAATGCAGTGACAGAGCTAGATCCTTTTTCTAAACACATTTTTTCCAGATTAGAAATCCCTCCCTTTTCAATATACTCTTCGTAACGCTCATTTTTTCCTTTTACATAAGCATCTACCAATATATTTGGTTCAGGTACATGACACCCTCCAAATACTATAATAGTTTCAGGTTTTTTTTCCTTCAATCTCTTAGCTATTTCAGAGGATATCCTATAATTCCAAACATAAGTACTAAAAGCAACTATATCTGCCCCTTCAAGATGCTTGACTGCCTCATCAACTGAAGTTCTTTTATGAATCGGGGTTAAAAATTCAAAATCTTCAATATTTTTTGCATTTTCTTGAGCATAAGAATGAAGAAATCCTAATGACAGTGGGAGATAATGCTGATTATCAAAACTATTATTAATCTGTACCATACCCACTTTTATTTTATTACTCATAAACTTCCACGCCCCACTTTCTTTTTATACCTTTTGGAACCTATCATATCTTTTATCAATTGAATCTTTATTAGCCCTATACCAATTAATCGTTCTTTTGATACCTTCATCTAAAGATATTCTAGGATTAAATCCTAAAGAAGTTGCACGTGATACCTCCATTACTCTTATTGGATCTCCATAATTTTTTTCTGTTTCATATATTACCTCAGGCTTATTTTCTACACAGCCTATTATTGTTCTCACTATTTCTTTTATACTATTACCTGTTCCAGAACCTATATTTACAGGCCTATCAACACCTGGATTTTTTTCCATAACAATCATCATCGCTCTAGCCACATCATCGCTATAAATGAAATCCCTTATTTGCGAACCATCACCCCAAACATTTACAGATTGCGGACCATCTACAATTTTTCTTATCAATGAAGGGATGACCATTGAGCTTAGAGGATCAAAGTTATCATACGGACCATAAGTATTTGACGGCCTGACGATGGATATTTCATTCCATCCATACTCTATTTGATAGGCTTTAGCCTGAGCCTCTCCGACTCTTTTTGCAAGTCCAGTAAAAAATTCATTTGGAGCAGGAGGATGATCAAAAACATTAAGAGTATCCTCATATAACTTACTAGTAGGGTATACACCATAAGTGCTAGAAAACAAATAATTCTCTACATCACTTTCTTTTGCAGCTCTTAGAAGATTAGTATTGAATAATAACATAGGATCAAAAAAGCTAGCAGGTCTTTCTTTGTTTATTTTAGGAGAACCCTTAATACAGAGGAGATTGAAAACATAATCCATCCCTTCACAAACATCTAAACAATTTTTATAATCTGTTAAATCTGCCTTGAAAAACTCTGCATCGGGGTGTGCTCTAGATCTATCATCCAAAGAAGCTATTCTAACTTGAGCACCCTCTTCTAATAAATCTCTAACTAAAGGAATACCTATTAATCCGGTCCCTCCAGCTACCAAAACTTTTTTATTTTTGTAGAAATTCATATTCTTATAGGATTTTTTCACTTTTATAAGAATTGTGTAAGACCAATCTATATTTTTTTAAATCAAGAATCTAATTTATAAATCAATTAAAGCATAATACTCCATGAGAATAATTAGGAACCATAGTAGTTGCGTTATAATAGAAGCAGAGAAAACAGGTGAATTTTTATTTAACGAATATGATCATACTTACCCTATACATTATTTTCGAGGAGCTATAAATTTTATAGGTGGAAATTATAAGAGGGAAGACAAATCTCCCTTAGATGTTTTATTAAGAGAAATAAAAGAAGAGCTATCCACAAACCAAGATTATATTAATCATAAAGAAAAGGAACTGAAGAATCTTAAAAGAGGATGGAGACCGCCTGAAATGATAAAATCTTTTTCATCAGAAAAGGATATTTCATCTATAAGAAATGAAATAATCTTAAAAATCTTACCATATAAAGACTATCTCTGGAGTTTTCCACATATCAAAGAAAAAAAAGCATTCAATTCAATATGTAGTGTATATTTATCGAAAATAAATCAAAATATATTCGAGTTGGTCAGAAAAAATTTAAATGAAAGTAAAAACATAAAAAACGAAGGATTTGCAAAAATATATTCTCTTAATGATATAAAGAATAAGAAAGTTATATGTTCTTGGGCAACTCCTTGCATACTATCTTATTACAAAGATACAATACTTGAAAATCCTTACGATGTAAAAATTAAATATATAGGAAAACCCAGAGAATCCATGCAGAATTATACTAAAGAATTTATTTATAAGATATTTTATGTATAAGATCACTAACGTTAGATGCTAATTCTCTTGTAGAAGCTACAAGAAAAGTTCTATTATCTTCTTTCTCATATCCAAATTCAAAATATTTCTTATTAGCTAAATCTTCATTTCCGGTATTAACAACTACCCCCCCCCCCCGCCTCGTTTGGGATGGCAAAAACCACTGATAATTCTAACTTTACTTTTATAGTAAAGTCCAATGAGAAAAAA
>CAYXLD010000008.1:0-2215 GCA_964465795.1 Candidatus Woesearchaeota archaeon | reverse complement strand
ATCTAAATATTAATTTCAGGTATTAACAACTACCCCCCCCCCCCAGCCTCTTTTACTATTCCAAAACCCACTGCTAATTCTAAATTTCCTTTTCTAGTAAATTCCAATGATAAATCAGCCTTCCCAGATGCAATATCTATGTATTTTGTTTGAGCAGCATATTCGTCAATAAAACTACAATTCCCAAGCTTCGATGTTAAAGTTTTATAATCTCCATCTACATTGAATCTAGCAAGCACATCCTTATAGCAATGAATAATTGTATTCTCATCCCATATTTTTCTATTAGAGGCTCTAATCTTTTTTTCTGACGCCCCATTTATCATAAAAGATCCTGAATTTTTTACGGTATAGTATAATGTGTCTCTAGGATGTTCCATTATTCCTGAGAAAAGATAGTCCGCATATTTAGGGTTAGTTCCCGAAAAAATAGCAAACATTGTCCCATATCTTCCCCCCTTTCCTTTTTCCTCATATTCTTTCGTGCCGTCTATACCATCTAATACTCCTAAAAATTCAGATTCTCCCCCAATATATAAAATTCCATGCTCTTCTGACACTATTTTAATAGGTATTTTTTCTTTTTCCAATATATTTATTATTGCTTTTTCAGATTCAATGTCGGCTAATAATGACATTTCTCCATGTAAATTTGATTTTATTTTGTTTTTTCCAGATTCTCCTAATCTATCGATGGTTTCATAAGACTTTTTTAAAGCATTAATGCCTATTTTTTTAATATCCATTTTCTATGAAAGAAATTACACTATAAAAGTATTATCGTTTAAATTTTGACATAAAAATTAAAGCAATAAATTCCTTATATCATAAATTTTATCTATACAATAATCTGCCTGGTTAACTTTCCCTATAGCAATAGTCTTCATTCCTAAGCTCTTCGCAGGAATTATATCCGCCTTAAGATTATCTCCAATGTATAAATGCTCTCTAGGAAGATAGGGAGACATTCCTAAAAAATATGAAAAAATACTTCCGTCTATTTTTTTATTAGGCATCGCACTATCTCCAAATAATAAAATATCAAATAAGTCCTGATTAATTCCTATTCTTTCTAATCTTGGAGCGGCTAGACGTGTAATAGTAGAAGTTATAAGGAAAGTATCATATTTTTCACGAATCTCTCTCATAAGTTGAACAACCTCAGAATCAGGAAGTATTAAATCTGCAAAGTCCACTTGTTCCATGCAACTTGTTACAATTTCCCCAGAATTTTCAAACCCAAGCTCTTTAAGAGATTGGGTTCTACTCCCGTATTTTCCATAAAGGTCATTACAAATTTCTATTGATTTTTCTAAACTTCCAATTTCAGGTTTTAATTCTAAAACTTTTCTTGCCACCTCATCAGATATTCTTCTATCTATTTCAAGATTATTCTTATACAATGTATTATCCAAATCAAATCCAATAGATTTTATTTCTTCAAATGACTCTATCACTTTTTCGAGAAAATATCAAATATTATAAACGTTATGGTGGATAATTACATAAAACTATTTAAAAGATTTTTAGTCAAATGTTATATGAAAAATTATCTAATAATAATCGCCGGATTACCTGCAACAGGGAAGCAAACAAGTGCGGAGAAACTTGCCAAGAATCTAAAAGATTATGTTCTTATAGACCAGAACGAGCTTAGAAGAAAAGCAGGCATGAAAAAAATGCCTCAAAAACAAGATACAATAAACAGAAAAATAGATGTTCTGGCTAGAAATTATTTAGATATAGGGAAAGGAGTTATTATTCTTGCAGGACATAGGCAGAGGTGCAGGAGAAATCAATTGTATGGAGTAGCCTCTTGTTGCGGAAAAGAAGTTATCACGCTTGAATGCATATGTTCTGAAGAAGAAGCCAAAAAAAGAATGAAAAAAAGACCTGATAATGACGGATTAGTTTCAAAACCAAACGATCCAGTAGTTTATGATAAGATAAGAGGGCTATGGGAAGGAATTGATAACGACTTTATTTATCCTGGACAGGATTTTGTTTCATATATCACTTACAATAGTCAGAATAATAGCCTTTATAGAAATAAAATATCAGACAAAGCTAAAAAATTTATCGATCAAATAGAGGAGATATTAACATACAAAAAATCTTAATGTTATCTAATTTACTATTATGCAAGTTTCTTAGTATCTCCGCACGAGTGTTTAAACTATAAAATTAATCCATAAAGCTTAAATACTTAACCTAT
>CAYXLD010000007.1:0-32276 GCA_964465795.1 Candidatus Woesearchaeota archaeon | reverse complement strand
CCTACCTAAATTTCTCGAGAATAACTATTTTTCAGTCAAACTCCGGACAATGTCTCTAAAATAAAAAATAAGAAGAAATAAAAAAATAAAAATTTTTGTTTAAGCTGTCTCGGTCATTAACTCTGCGCTTGTTGAGGACGTACCTTTGTACTTCTTGCCCGCCATTGTATCAACAGTTTGAGTTGTTAGATATTTGGCTGCGTTGGTTGTGTCGCCAGCATTAAATCCTGCTACTAATGTTGCTACTTTTCCGCCTGATCTAGAAAATGTCTCTATTAAGAACTGGCCTGCGCCAACTCCTGTGCTTGCGGTGAAATCAGCACCACATGTTTTGCCGGATAAGCCCAATAATTGAGCTGCAACTGTGTTGACACAGCTACCCCCTATAACAACTAGGTTCTTGCCTGCAACAGAGCTTGCCTCTGCGTCAGTTACTGAAACGCTTCCAAGTTCGACAACACCTGCTCCTGTACCAGTTGCAACTCCACCACTTATTTCAGAACTTATAGCGCCGAAATAAATGCTGTTATGAACTTGCTCTCCAGGATAGCTTATAGTAGTAGTCTTCTGATCGGAATCAGAGGAATCGACAAGAGCAATTGTGCCCCATCTGTCTGCTTCCTTTGTTTTCTTACTATCACTAGCTAAGGATATTTCGTCCCATTTAGCATCTGAATTCCAAGTTCTGACAACATCGTTAATACCGATACCGTCATCTCCTGAACTTCCTGGCTCTAATGTAACCACTAACGCTTCATAGTTTGTCTTGTCATCTTTTTCTTCAAAGATTACTATTGCAGGATCAACTATGTTTAAATTTGTTTGTGGATTAATTAGATATACAGTTGTTACATTGCCACCTACAACTCCGTTTCCAGTGAAATTATATGTTAATCTCCCTATTGATCCGGATGCAGGATTGGCAGTACTGCTAGTATTCATTCTAGTAGTTGTACTGCCGAAAGTTACATTCCATACTCCCTCACCGTCTCTGGCAAAAGTGGTTGTAACATCAGTGTAGCCGTCTCCATCTGGGAATCTTACTATTCCTAGGGCTGTTCCAGTTTGGTTACCATCGCTTCCATCCCAATCGTGTAAAGTGATATTTACAGGCGTGTAGAATCCTACTTTAGCGCCTTGTTTTGTTTCAATAGTTGGGAATACAATCATGTCTGCTGTTGCACTAGAGCTATCTGGATAATTAACTCTGACCCAGTTAGCGTCATCGGATGATGATCCGTTATATGCTACAGTGTATGATTTTCCTCCTACAACTACAGAAGCAATACCATCAGTTGATACTCCTGAAGATTTATAAACATCTCCTGTAAAGACATCAGTTAATTCTACTTTGTCGTCTGCAGTTCCCACTTGATTTGTGATTGTAGAAACTTTGACTAAGTAGCCTTCATCTTCATTTCCTAGAACAATATAGTTGTTTCTGAAAGTTTTTTGACCTTCAGCTACAGTTATATTTCTTCCATCGTCGTCAATATTCATGTCCATTTTTGCAGTATTGTTTTTAGCAAACTGTATGGTTTTAGAGTTTCCTCTATGTTCCATGAATGTGACAGACATTTCATCATCAGAGTTATCGCTTACAACAATATCTTCTCTAAGGGTGCTTCCTTCTGGTACACTTATGCTTGCAAAGTCTACTTTGAAAGTTCCAAATATTGGATCTACAAAGCTCTTTCCAGGCACTACGGCATCATTATCTGAATTTGGAGCAAATACTCCAAAAGTTATATCTGTCATTGCTGTGGTGCCTCCCGATATAGTTGTAACAGTGCCTTCTAAAATCTTTTCATCTTCTCCAATCTTTACATTGCTGCCCGCAGTTGTTGAGATTGTTACTTTCTCTGAACCTGCGATTACTGAAGCTGAGTATCTTAGATTGTTATCATCAGCATTTGTAACAGCTACTGTTATACCGTTTATTTTCTTTGAGGCGTTTTCATTGACCTCTTTAGTTTCTGACTTTCCTTCACTATCTGTTACCTTTATAGTGGCAGTTGTGTCTGAAGCTGAAACTAATTCTATAGTATAGGCCTTTCCACCAATAGTTACTTCAGCTGAAGGATCATCGCTTGATAAGGATGCTCTTTCTGCTGTCTTTAACAAAACAAAACTTGTATCAGATGTTGCAGAGGCGACTGTAAACTTCTGGCCGAATAAGGTTATATCTTCGCCTTCTGAATCAGCATGTGTAAAGTTTACTGCTTTACTAAATGTTGCTGTAGCGTTATAAAACCTTATAGCGGAAGTTGTACTTAAAGCAATTCCGAATTGAGGGTCGTCTGAACTTGTTGGATGCTTAGCGTAAGTTATATTTAATGTTGGCCATGAACCTACCTCTATTTTTTGGGTATAGGTTGCCTCTACATTACCTGAAAAAGTCCCATCTGCTAATACAGTTGGAAGCTCTGTCTCGGTCAATGTGTTTTTAACAGTGTTAATAACATTATCTACGTAAAGTTTTGAACCGCTAGTAAATAATGGGGATGCTTCTCCAGATACAGAATCTGTTGAAGTTCCACCTCCGCCTGTTGCAGTTTGTTTTGCCAGCTGTGTTGACAAATAACTTGTAATATCGGTTACTGCAACAAGGTCAGTATAAGCTGCGTTTGCTCCGCCATGAACTAAGGCTACATCTGCAGCTCCATTCTGAACAAATGGTGCTGGAAAATTAGCTGCTGCTGCTAAGGCTACTGTTGAACTTAACATTGCAGTACTTGCAAGAACTGAACTTATTTTTTTGAATGAAAATCTCATTTTTTTTTACCTCCTTTCATCTTATTCTTCTTGGCTGCTTAATAGCACCTCTTAGAGGCGACTTTTTTTAACTGCCTGCCATTATAATGAATTAAAGAGAATAAAGAAATTTTCTTTAAAAAGCTTTCTATATTATGTTGATTGAATTGAAAAAGTTAATCTCAAACCACTGATTTATTTATAAATATTGTGGTGTTACTATATTTTACAACATAAATGAATTTTAGCTTTTTTGCATATTTTTGTTATAGGGTATTTATCTGAACCTATATTTATAAAACAAGTCAGGATAAGATATATTTAAATATATAAGATTTTACTATAGGGTATATTTATAAACCTATATATTAAGATGGCTGCCAAATCTAAGACAAGAGAGATAACTATCGTCGAGAATGAAGGAGCATTTAGCAATTTTTTTAGAAAATTATCTGGAGAAAAAAAAGAATACGATTTTGAATCTATTTCAGCTATAAGAAAATTATTGTCAAATGAAAAAGCAAGATTAATACATTTAATAAAGAGCGGAAAACCGAAATCTCTTTATTCGCTTGCAAAAATAGCTGAAAGAGACCTAAAAGCTATCAAAAAAGATGTAAAACTTCTGGAAAGGTTTGGCTTTATTGATTTAATATCAGAGAAAGTCGGTAAAAAAGAGAGACTAAGGCCTGTTGTTGTTGTTGATTCTATTCATATCCATATAAAATTATAATGTATTTAGTAACATAATTTTAAGGTATTTGAAATTGAACCTGGAAATGCTGGAATTATTAATTCTGACCCTTTAATGTTATTAACACATTCGCCTTTTTCCAGTCTGTAAATTTCCTCTAATGTTATATTTGTCATGTAAACTGATTTAAATTCATAACCTTTAATACTTGCTTTATTATCAATATTAAAACTTGATTCGATAACTTCCTTAATGGTGCGGTTCAATACTTCGCATGGATTTTCACCTGAAAGACAGTTATTTAAGCTTGAGTAGCATTTTTCAATTAGTTCGCTTAATCTTAAATATGCTGGCTCATATGAAATGGCACAAGATGTTGTTATTTGCATTGAACTTTCTAAGAAATAATAAATTTCTTTGCTTTCTAAATTTGAGCTGTTTGACGACCTTATTACCATTCCTAAGATAATAACCCCTGCCATCACAACTATAATCACAATTATTACAAATCCAACTATTTCTTCCTGGGCTCTTTTATTCTTCATCTTTAATAGCTTTTCCTGATGCATAAATTCTCCCTAATTCGCATTTCAAATAACCTCCTTTTTCATTTGACCAATGGCATAAGGAAACATAGGCAATTGAGGGTGTGCCTATTTTTTGGGATTCAATAATAGTTATTGTTTTACAGTTTGGGTAATTTCCATCTGAACACTCTTCATTTTTAATAGGGGATATCTTTTCTACCATTAAAAAATCAAAGTTCCAGAAACCCTGATAAGATCTTCTGTTTTTTAATAAAAATACTTTATCTAAATCAATACAATTGGAACATTCTTGCGAAGTTAATGCGAATTCTGGGGTTGAATGCAATTTTCTTACTGATTCAATTGCCTCTTCGTCGTTTAAATATGATGCTTTTTTCTTTAAATTCGAAAAGGATATCGAAAGATAAAACAATGATGCTATTGCGATAAATATGATTAGTGCCACTAATACAAATGCCATTTGCTGTATTTTTATCTGTGCCTTAAGTTGCTTAAAAAAGCCTGCATGATAAATCATTGTTTCTCCTCCTTAAGTTTTCTGAACTTGCTGTTATTTCTCTTAGATCTAACGAGTTATTTAGAGATAGCGCCTTTTCTGAATATAGGTTTAATTCTGATTCTAAATTTGATCTGCAGCCTTTTGCAGACAACATTATTGTTTTTGCGAGATATAATGAGCTTATCTCGGAAGCTCTTTTCGTAAGTCTTTTTAGCTGGCATTCATAATTCTGGGAATCTGAGAATACTGCTCCATAGAAAAGTGCTGAAGATTCAAAATAAACCCTTTCTGAAAATTTCCTTTTTACACTGCCTCTTAGATATCCTGCTGAATCAAGAGAAACGTCTATATCACAGCCTGAGCTTGTGAAACAGACTTTTTTAGATATCTTAGGACATTGAGAAGCGGATGATGTTAAATTTATATTTAGCCCCAAATCATTTATCTCTTCTGATATTTCATTAGGCGCGTTTATAAAACAATATACTTCATCTTTGGACCATAAATAAATTAAGTCAGCTATTTTGAAAGGCATTATAAGCTGCTTTGAGAAGACAATAAAGTTTTTCCCTTCTGAAACGCCTGGAGAAAACAAGTATTTATTGGAGAATGACGATGGCAGGCCTTTTGGGCTCCATTCTTTATTTAGATTTAAAGTTGCTACACTAATTCTTTGGATGCCGAAATTCCCTTGATTGGAGCTGCAGTCATTGTATATTCTGGTTTCTGAAGGCATAGAAATAGTTGAAATTTTCCCTGCTTCTAGGCTAGTTTCTATTGGTGTTAAAATAATTCCTAATTGCTTGCCAAGCTCCGTATCCTGCGCTAATTGTCCTGTACTAATTATCCTCATAGCAGTATAAATACCTAGGAAAATTACTACTGCCCCAACAATAATTGCAAATATCCATGAAAAACTAAATTCGAATGCTTTTTTGTTTACCATTCTTTATGCTTTAAGATTAACTAAAGATTCAAACTGATCTTTTTCTGTTTTTAATTCTATTTTATTATTTTTTACCTGAAGACAAAAAAATCTGTCTATTTTAACATGTTCTAACTTAAGATAAGATAATCCTGCATCGCATGCTTTTTTAGGCGGATAGAGAAATACATTTCCATTGCGATTTATAAACGCCTTTCTGACTTCATTATATTCTTGCGGTGCTTGAGCAATATCGCCGAAACATATTATATCAATTCCAGCTGGAATTATTGCGGGATATTTGTCATTAGGAAAACTATCCTGATGAATTGTTGATCGCCATGCCTCATCAATGTATTCCTTCAAGTTATCATAAAAAAGGCCTATTTCTGCACAGTTGCTAACTGAGACAAAACCCCTGATTACATAAAACCCTGCTGCTATAATAGATATAATGATAATTACTGAAAAGATCATTCCAAATGGTATATTCATCTGTCCCTCTTTAAGCATAAATAAAGAAATTGAATCAGCTAATTAAAGGTTTCGCTAAATAAGAGATTTTAATGTTCCTGACACTCTTAAAACTTTAATATTTGCATTAGATATTTCAAATGATGCTCTTATATTGACTAATTCAGACCTGTTTACTGCAAGTATAATTTTATTGCTCTTATTTTTTATAAAAGAAGGAGAGGCCTTTGCCCATCCTAAAATTCCTACATAATCTAGGATTACTTTTTCCACTATTGCTTTTGATTCTGCTGAAATTAGTAAATAACGCTTTTTTTCTCTGGCAGATGACTTAAGCTTTAGTTTCATATTAGTATAATAATGGCAACAGATTTATAGACTTATTGTTATTTTGTTATAGAATGGTGTCGGCCACAATAGAATTTATAGAATTTCTAATCGAATTGCTTTCTAAAGCAAATCCTAAACTTTCTGCATCCCCGATTTTAAAATTGTTCATCCCAACCACTTCTCCTTGTGTGCTTATTAGGGGTCCGCCAGAGTTTCCAGGGTTTAATGATACGTCAGTCTGAACATATTCTTCCAGTCCGTTTGGCCCTTCTCGATCAATACCGGAGATTATTCCTTCAGTTACTGTAAAAGACAAGCCTAGAGGATTTCCTATAGCGATTACCTTTTTTCCTACCTGCAAATTATCTGAATCCGCAAGAGAAAGGTAATCGTAATCTCCCTCTATTTTTAATAAGGCGATATCCCGCAATTTGTCTATTCCAATAGTTTCTGCCTGCAGCGCCTGCTTGTCATATGTCAGAACTCTGATATTATCTTTTCCCTGTATAACGTGGTAATTTGTTACTATATATCCCTCATTAGTTATGATAAAGCCTGATCCTACTGAGCTTTCAGTCATGACAGCAACTACGCTCTTTATTGATTTTTCAATTACAGCTGAAAAATCCTCCTTTGTTATTTTAATGGTTTGTATTTCCTCCTGAAAACTTTTTTGCTGCGCTGCTTGTTTCGTAATTGCAAAAGATAGATCATTAAAATTTCTCTGATTAAGCTGATTATATTCCTCCAAAGCAGTATTAAAATTTCCTATCAAGTCATTTCTTGTATCATAAATCTCCTTATCAATCTTTGAATTTAATTTTGAAAACTGAATGCTTACAAAAACAAATGATATTAATTGGAAAATTAATAAAAATAAAACTAAGACATATAGAATGTTGGCATGTTTTTCCATTTGAATATATTAAGAGTTGTATATTTATAGTTTTTGAATTCCTAATTTTTATGTTTTATAAAGCCCTTCATAAAAATAAACTTTGGTCAATGTTATCAAAAACCTATTTAAACCTAACATTCTTTTATTGTTTATGAAAATACATGCAGTTGGCGGATATAGCGAGGTCGGTAAAAATATGACTGCGCTTGATCTTGGTGAAGATGTGATCCTTTTTGATTCCGGCCTCTTTCTTCCAGCTATTGTTGGCGTATCTGAAAGAGAAAAAATTCCAACGGAAAAAGGAATGAGGCAGTTAGGAGCGTTACCAGATGATTTATTTATAGAAAAAAAAGGATTAAGGGACAAAGTTAGAGCTTTATTAATTTCTCATGCACATTTAGATCATGTCGGGGCATTGCAATATAATTCCTATAGATACCGAGCAGAAATAATAGGAACGCCATTTACTATGGAGGTATTAAAGATATTGGCTGCTGATTCAAATTTTCAAATAAAGAACAGAATAGTAAAAGTAAATCTTAACGGGACTTATTTTATTAAGGGAAAAAACAGAAGTTATAAAACAGAATTTATAAATATGACTCATTCTACAATTCAAAGTTCGATAATAGCAGTACATACTCCTGAAGGAATTGTCCTATATGCTAATGATTATAAATTAGATAATTCTCCGGTCTTTGGAGATGCTCCAAACTATAAAAGATTAAAGGAATTATCAAAAATTGGTGTGAAAGTTTTAATTGTAGATTGTTTATATGCTCCTGATGACAGAAAAACTCCTTCTGAAAAGATAGCTAAGGGGTTATTGGAAGATGTGTTTTTTGGAACAGATAATAGAAATTCAGGTATAATAATCACTACATTTTCTTCACACATTGCAAGATTAAAAACAATAACTGAATTTGGAAAAAAACTAGGAAGAGAAGTTGTTTTTTTAGGTAGAAGTCTCAACAAATATGTAACTGCAGCAAATAATATAGGAAAGGCCCCTTTTATGAGAGATATTCGGCTTATTACATACAGAAAACAATTAGAAAAAACTCTAAAACGAATAAATAATGATAAGAAAGGGTATCTTGTGGTTTGCACAGGACATCAAGGAGAGCCTGGCTCAATATTAGACAGAATTGCCCGAGGACAATTGCATTTAAAGCTTAACCATGGAGATCATATAATGTTTTCCTCTAAAACCATACCTACCCCTATTAACGAATTAAACCGTGAGCAGCTAGAGCGAAGACTTAAAAAGTTCAAAGTACGTATATTTGATAATCTGCATACTTCAGGGCATGGGGGAAGAGAAGACTTAAGGGATTTAATAAGATTGACTAATCCAAAGCATATTATTCCCTCGCATGGAGATTTAAAAAAAACCTCTGCAGGAGCAAGATTAGCTGAAGAGATGGGATACAAAATAAATAAAACAGTTCATTTAATGCAAAACGGACAAACAGTAACATTTTAATATGATTGAAGAAATAGCTATGGCATTAAGAAATGCTTTAGAAAGAGGGCATGGATTAGAAGAGAGTGTTCAAAGTTTTATAAATGCAGGATATAATCCTATTGAAGTAAAACAAGCTGCACAAAGCCTTTCATACTTGCCTCAAACTGTAAGGTCGGCTGAACAAAATCAGCAAGAAGATCTCTCTAATGTAAAGGCGCAGCAATTCCCTCCTCAATCATCACAGCCAGTAAAAAAAGAACAATTTTCAGAAGGAAATAATAAAGTAAACCCTTCTTTCGACCAATCTATAGAAAGATACAATTCTTATACCTCGTCAATGAGGCCTAAACAAAAATCAAAGAGAGGATTTTTAATTACTATCCTGGTTTTTATTTTAATTCTATTAGTCGGGGGCCTTATTTATATTATAATTTATGGAAAGGACATCCTTGATTCATTTATTAAATAAAATGAGTATTTCTAAACTGGCTAATTTGTTTGTAAAATCGTTTAAAGATTACCGCAAAAACCTTGTTTTAATTGTCCCAAGCGCATTACTATTTATTTTAATAATTTTATTGTCTAAATTATCTGTAAAAATTAATTATAAGTTACAGGATACATTAAGCCTGACAATTTGGACGATAATTTTTAGTTTAGTTATGCTTGTTATTATCTCTTATTTTTTCTCTGGATTAATAGGAATGTCGTTCTTGGCCATAAAGAACAGAGTAAATATGAAATCATTTTTTAAATATTCAAATAAATTTGTTTTGAAAAATTTTCTTATTATTTTAGCAATTCTCCTTGTTTTAAATTTAATCAGATATCTTGCGCATAACGTATCTTTTTTTGTGGGAAAATTTCTTGAACTTGATGTTAATATTGCCTCTGGAATATTTTTTCTTTTATATTTTGGAAGCATAATAGGCATTCTAATATTCCTAGGTTTCTCAAGTGCATATTTGATTACAGAGAATACCAAGATAGTTGTGAGCATAAAAAAGTCCATCGGCCTTGTTAAGAAAAACTATATTGAAGCCTTGATTATTTTAATAATGCTTTTTATCATTAATCAGTTTTTTAATCTTTATATTAGTAAAATATTAACTGAAGTAGTAAATGCTTTATTTATAGTTCCTTACTTATCTTTAATTTTGACAAGATTTGTTTTTGAATTTGGGAAAAGATGATTTATCAACCTTCAGATGATTCCTACTTATTGAAAGAGCAAGCCCTTAAATATTCCAAAAGGAAGAGAATATTAGATATGGGCAGCGGGTCCGGCATACTTGCGGAGGCTGCATTAAAAGGAGGTGCAAAAGAGGTTATTGCTTCTGATATAAATATAGCCGCGGTTAGAAGTTTGGAAAAAAAAGGGATAAAAGCTATTAAATCAGATCTATTCTCAAATATAAAGGGGAAATTTGATGTCATTATATTTAATCCCCCTTATCTGCCTTATGATAAAAAAGAAGACAGTATGAGCCGCAGAATCACTACTGGCGGAAAAAGAGGCGATGAGATAATTTTAAGATTTCTAAGAAATTTTAAGATGCATTTAGAAAATGGAGGTTATGCATTGATTGTGATATCAACATTAACTCCTAGATCTAATATAGAAAATGTATTGATGAGAAAAAATCTTAAAAGAGAAATATTGAAGGAGAAAAAACTCTTTATGGAAAAATTAGAGGTTTGGAAAATAATGACTAATGAAAAATAATTTAAATATGGAAAGGTTTAAAAGATAGTATTAATGTGTAAAATATGGATCAAGAAAAAGTTCTTAGGGCTGCTAAAATAGAAGCAGAAGCCAGACAATTAGAGGATAATTTAAGCATTATAGATAATCAATTAAATGAAATTGAAAGTTTGAAAACTATTCTTGATAGTTTAATTAAAGATCAAACTTATGAAGTCCTTTCTTCATTGGGGAGCAGAGTTTATATTAAAACAAAAATCGAGGACAGAAATAATATTTTTGTTGATGTAGGTGCGGGAGTTATCGTAAAGAAAAGTCCGAAAGATACTTTAAACATTGCAATAGGACAGATTTCTAGACTGCAAAATGCTAAATTGCAGATTCTTTCTAAACTAGAAGAATACCATCTTGAATTGCAGGAGTTTATTGATAATATAAAAAGACAATCTAGCAAAACTATATAAGGTATGAATTTTTCTTCAACTAGAGGTGAAATTATGCTAGAAATGCTTATTAACCCAAAGAAAGCTGAAAGAAAATCATGGGAGTTATTTTTTGTTGGGGCGTTCTATGCAAGTATATCTATATTATTAGTCAATTGGATCTTTTCACAAGACGCTGTTTTATCTAGATATTCCGGAATACTTGTAGTTACTTTTACTGTAATGCTATCGATACCCTTTGTGTATTATACATTAAAATATGAAGAGGGGAAGATTTCTGAAACTAGCGGAACATTAGCTTTATTAAAGGAGCATAAAAAAGCAATATATTCTTTCCTATGGCTTTTTATTGGATTTGTTATAGCTTTATCCTTTTGGTATATGGTATTATCGTCAACAGAAAGTTTTAGAGCGCAAATTGAAACATACTGCCTTATTAATAGACCGACTAATTTTGAAGCTTGTATAAACCAGTACGATATTAAAGATGTTACAGGAGCAGTTGGTTTTTTAACTAATACAGAAAGGTTATTTTTAATTTTTACAAATAATATCTATGTTCTAATATTTACCTTGATCTTCTCTTTGATATTTGGGGCCGGAGTTATATTTGTTCTGGCATGGAACGCTAGCGTAATTGCAGCTGCAATTGGAATATTTACTAAATCAGAACTTAGTGCGCTTCCATTTGCTTTAGTGAGATATATGATACATGGAATTCCTGAAATTGCATCCTATTTTATAGTTGCTTTAGCTGGCGGCATGATTTCTATTGCAGTAATAAAACACGAAACTGGAACAGATAAATTCTGGGATGTTCTTCAAGACTCGCTAAATTTAATCATTGCAGCAATTGTTGTTTTGTTCCTTGCTGCATTAATCGAGGTTTTTATAACTCCTATGCTATTTTAATTTTTGTTTAATAATTTATATCGATAGTGTCGCACAAAGCGAATCTTTATAAAAGGGGCTTTTTATAATGTAAAATGGAAGAAGAGACTGAAAAAAAAGATATAATCGCTAATAAATCAGAAGATTCTAATTTGAATAACAGTGCATTAATCAAAGAAAGGAAAGAAAAAGTCCTGAAGTTCTTAAAAGAAAGGAATAATCTACTAGCTTATCTTATATTGGCAATAATTGTTTTTATAACAATTAAAATTAGAACGCTTCCAATGAATATTGATCCTGCAACAGGAAAACCCAGATTATGGGATATAACTACAGATTCATGGACTTTAGGGCCTGATCTTGATCCTTTTCTTTTTTTGAGATGGAGTGAATATATAGTGGATAATGGAAAGCTATTTACTATTGATCCAATGAGATATGTACCTGCAGGATATGACACTAAATGGGAGTTGCTTTTGCATCCTTACCTCATGGCTTGGTTCCATAAGATTGCAACTTTATTCGGAAGTGAATCGGTTACTTATTCTGCTATAATCTTTCCTGTATTCATGTTCTCCTTATCTATAATGGCCTTTTTTCTTCTTACAAAAACAATATTTATAGAAAGTGCTGGAAATAAAAAAGCAAATATTATTGCTTTAGTTTCTGCTTTTTTTCTGAGCATATTTCCTGTTTTTCTTCCTAGAACAATTGCCGGAATACCTGAAAAAGAGGCGAGTGCTTTCTTCTTTATTTTTATTTCTCTTTATTTATTTCTTAAAGCTTGGAAAACAAAAAATAAGCTGCGCTTCATATTTGCTGTTTTGGCTGGAATGGCAACTGGGGCTGCTGCTCTTTCATGGGGGGGGTATAATTATATTTTTATAACTATAGGGGCAACTGTGTTTCTATCTTTCCTCTTAGATAATATTGATAGGAATAGATTTTATACTTTTGTGGCTTGGTTTATGTCTGCTTTTATTATTATGAAGTTATTCTCTTTAAGGTACACTTTCTCCTCTTTAATTGCAAACAATGCTGTAATAATTGCGGTTATAATTTTATTACATTTCTTAATTTATGGCACTCGATTTAGAAAATATGCAGAACATTCAAAATTAAAGAAAATTCCAAAACCAATAATAAGCACTGTTATCTCAGTTATTATTTTAAGTGTTGCTGCTTCAATTATTTTTGGCTTTAATTATATTCCTGCTAGAATCGGCGGCATAATCCAAAATATTGTGAAACCAATAGGTTCAAGGCTTATCCAAACTGTTGCTGAAAACAGGCAGCCTTTTTTTGTTGAGTGGGTTGGAAATTATGGTCCAATAATAAAGAATAGCCTCCCTTTATATTTCTGGCTTTTTGCAATTGGATCAATATATCTTTTTTATTATACTATCATATATATTAATAAAAGATACCGATGGTATCTTACATTAGCTTATACCTACCTTATTTTTTCTATTCCTTTTAGTAGATATGCATCAAATAGTTTGTTCAATGGTGAAAATACTATCAGTATGATTTTTTATGGTTCTGGGTTTTTAATTTTTGTAATGGTTGCTGGCGCTTATTATTTTAAATATTATAATTCTGAAGAAAGAGAAAATATGAAAAAAATAGACTTTAATTTAATTGCGCTTTTAACATTATTTATAGTTAGCCTTATTTCAGCAAGAGGTTTAATTAGACTTGCAATGGTGCTTGCACCCAGCGCATCTATAATAGTATCTTATTTTGCAGTACAATCGTCTTTTATGGCAAAAAAGAATAAAGGAGAAGTTTCCAAAATATTTGCATGGATTATTGCTTTTTTATTTTTAGTTGCTGTGTTGTTTTCAGGATGGCTATTTTATGGCCAGATTCAGAATGAATCCACTTATTATGCACCATCTATTTACACTCAACAATGGCAGAAGGCTATGGCTTGGGTGCGGGAAAACACTCCTACAAACTCTGTATTTGGACACTGGTGGGATTATGGATATTGGCTTCAATCAATTGGTAGGAGAGCTACTGTTCTCGATGGAGGAAATGCAATATCTTACTGGAATCATCTAATGGGGAGATATGCTCTAACAGGGCCAAGTGAAAAGGCGGCGCTTGAATTTTTGTATGCGCATAATACAACCCACTTTTTAATTGACTCAAGTGATTTAGGAAAATATAGTGCATTTTCATTGATAGGCAGCGATGAAAATTATGATAGAGCAAGTAACCTCCCATCTTTCCTTAAGGACAGAAATCAAATGCAGGAGACAAAGAATTCAACAATCTTCATTTATAACGGAGGATCTTATATAGATGAAGATATAATATATGATGATAACGGCACTAGAATATTTCTTCCAGCAGGAAAGGCTGGCTTGGGCGCGGTTCTTATTGAAGAAAATTCTGAAGGAGAAATTGCTGGTCCTCCACAAGGAATTTACGTTTATCAAGAATCGCAATATAAAATTCCTATGAGATATGCATATTCTAATGGAAGGTTGCATGATTTTAATCAAGGCATTGAAGCAGGAGTGTTCCTCATGCCTTATGTTGAGCAGAATAACAATCAACTTAATCTTGAAAATAGGGGGGCTTTGATATACTTATCAAATAGAACTGTAAATTCACAGTTGGCTAGATTATATTTATACCAAGATCCAAACTCGGCCTTTAAATTAGTTCATAATGAAGATGATTTTTTAATAACTCAAATCAAGGCGAATTATCCGAGTATTGAAGACATTGTATACTTTAATGGTGTTCGCGGGCCTATAAGGATCTGGGAAATAAATTATCCTTCCGATATTGAATTTAAAGAAGAATATTTAAACAAAGAATACCCTCAGAATTTAGAATCTATAAGATGAGCAATAGCATACTAGCAATACCTATCTTAATAAGTTTTTTTGTTACATTATTTCTAACTCCTTATTGGATAAGAAAGGCAAAGCAAATTGATCTAATGTGGGACGATATGAATAAATTATCTGCTAAAAGAGTTGCAGGATCAGGCGGAATAATGGCTGTTTGTGGTTTTTTTATTGGAGTTTTGATATATATCGCTTATGTTGTCTTTATATTAGGAAGTTATAATTTTAGATTAATTGAAATATTTGCTTTACTTAATCTAATATTAATTTTAGCCGGAGTTGGACTAATTGATGATCTTCTTGGCTGGAGAAAAGGAGGGTTATCAAGAAGATCAAGGCTTATTCTTGTTGCATTTGCAGCAATCCCTTTAATGGCAATTAATGCAGGAAAGAGTACAGTGGGTCTGCCTTTTTTTGGAATAGTTGATCTTGGTTTATTATATCCTCTAATTGTTATACCTATCGGAATAGCTGGCGCTACAACTACATTTAATTTTATTGCTGGATTCAACGGTTTAGAAGCTGGGCAAGGAGTAATTTTAATTGGGGGTGTGTCTTTAGTTGCGTTTATTATGGGGAATAGCTGGCTAACAATAATCGGATTATGTATGATGGCTGCTTTAATTGCTTTTCTTATCTATAATTTTTACCCTGCTAAAGTATTCGCTGGAAATTCATTGACCTATTGTATAGGCGGAATCATTGCTGCGATGTCTATATTAGGGAATTTTGAAAGGATTGCATTGTTCTTCTTTATTCCTTACGGCATTGAGGTAATTTTAAAAATTAGAGGGAAGCTTTTGAAGCAAAGTTTTGGAAAGCCTCTAGAAGACGGCGGCTTGGATTTAAGGTATGATAAACTGTATGGATTAGAACACGTTGCTATTGCGCTAATGAAAAAAGCAAAAATAAAGCCTACAGAGAAAAAAGTAGTTTTAATGATATGGGGATTTCAAATCGCTATAGTAATAATTGGGTTCATTGTATTCAAAGGAGGAATTTTAGAATATGCAAATCAATAGAAATCTTCTAAAGGGAAGTTTGATTCTCTTAATATCTTTTAATATTTATAATGCCTTTAATTTTTTCTTTCATTTCGCTATGGTTAGAATGCTGTCTGTTGTGGATTATGGCATACTTGCTTCATTATTTTCAATTATTTATATTCTTGCTGTTTTCACAGAGTCAACTCAAACAATTATTACGAAATATACTGCCCAAGTGGAAAATATGGGCAAATTAAAAAATATCTTGAAAAAGTCATTTAAAAAAGCTTTTTATATTTCTACTTCGTTATTTATCTTATATTTATTTATTGCTGTCCCTTTGTCAAAATTAATGAAGATAAATTATCCTTTGATGATTTTAAATGGTTTTATGATAATCCTGGCGTTTCTAAGTCCAATTACAAGAGGCATTCTTCAAGGTAAAAAGAAATTCTCTGCACTTGGAATTAATATGGTAATTGAATCTCTGGCTAAGTTTATTCTTGCACTTATCTTTGTTTACTGGGGATGGTCTGTCTATGGTGCAATAATCGGAACCATTATTGGAGTTATTATCGCGCTGCTGCTTTCCTTCACAAATATTTGGAAGCTTATTAAAACCAAAGAGGAAAAAGCACAAACAGAAGGTATTTATGGATATTCAAAACCTACATTTTTTATTATTATGGCAATTCTTACTTTTTACAGCATTGATATTGTGATAGCTAAAATTTTCTTTTCTGATGAAATAGCTGGGGCTTATGCAATATCTTCAATATTAGCCAAGACTATATTTTTTGGCACGCAACCAATAAGCAGAGCAATGTTTCCAATCTCTGCTGAAAACAAAAAAAATGAAATAAACTCTGAAAATGTATTTGGAAACGCTGCAGCTTATCTTGCAATTGGTATTCTGGCTGCATTAATAATATTTTATTTCTTTCCTGAATTTATTATTAAAATGTTTTCAGGCAAGGAAATTCAAGCTTCTATTTCTGTTTTATTTTATTTAGGAATTGCGATTAGCCTTATTTCTATGACTAATTTAATCTTGCTTTATAAATTGTCACTTGGAAAAGTTAAAGGGTATTCCCTTCTTTATATTTTTATAATTTTAGAGATCTTTTTACTAAGTTGGTTTTCTAAGGATATTCTACAATTTTCCATTGCTTTTGTTACAGCTTCTGCTGCATTTTTATGGGCTAGCATAATTTTAATGAATGATTAAGCTTAAATTGTTAAAAAGAACCTTCATAAAATTTAAATAAGAAGAAGAAACGAGATAATTATGAGAATTGATAATTACAACTCTATTAGAGTATTTTTAGAAGATAAATTATCTGGAAGAGACATTATATTTGGTGCAAGAAGTTATACATCTCCATCAAGAGAACATACAGGAAAATTCAAAGACATTTACTACGAAAAGGATTGTAGCTGCGAGAAAATAAGACAAATAGACAATGAAGAAGAATTTGAAGGCAGAATCGTGATTGAGGCAGGAGAAATCAAAATACATCTGGAGGCAGGAAAGAGGAGAGAATATGACAAGCTAGATTTAGTAGCATTTGAATCTAAAGGAAAAACTATTTATTATTTAGCGAGTGAATACCATAGAGAGAATGGCGGCGGGATATTCTTGAGAAAAATTGATTAAAGAATTATTTCATTAATCTATACTAAATTACTACTTGTTTAGCTGTTAATCCTTAAATTTCCAGTAAATCAAAGTCCAAATAGCCTGAATGCCATCTCTCCAGTTTATCTTCTTTCCTTCTTCAACTGACCTTGGGTTGTAAGATATTGGCACTTCTTTTATTCTTATTCTCTGCTTGAGAATTCTTGCAGTTATTTCTGGTTCCATATCAAATTGATTTGATTTTATCTTTAGGTTCTTTATCACATCTGCTCTAAAAACTTTGTAGCAAGTCTCCATATCAGTTATTTTTGACCCGTACAATACTTTAGTTAAAAGTGTTAGTAACTTATTGCCTAAAAAATATATTCTGTACATTGGTTTGTGCGGTTTGAGAAAACGAGAGCCGTATACAACAAGTGCTTCTTTATTTAGGATTGGTTTTATCAGCTTTTTGTAGTCCTCTGGATTGTATTCCAAATCCGCATCCTGAATTGTTATAATGTCTCCTTTACAAAGCGAAATTCCTTTCTTTATTGCAGAGCCTTTTCCGCCATTGACTTTTGTTAAAAACTTATATTCTCTTTTGCTATCCTTATCTCTTATATATTTTCTTATTATTTCTGCTGATTTATCTTTGCTTCCGTCATTGATAATAATTATCTCTTTTTTTATGCCTAGATTAACTGAACCTAATTTGTCCAGTATCCTAGATATTGTTTTTTCTTCATTATATACTGGAACTATTATTGAAATTTTCATTTTTAAAGATTAGATAAAATGCATAAATCGGGCTTAATAAAGCTATTATTAAAGCGAGAAAGGCGATTATGTGCGCCAATTTATTAAGTATAATATTGGGACCTTTAGCTTCATAATAATCGAATTGATTTTCTTTAGGCTCATAACCAATGTCATAAAGGAACCAATTCTTTGGCTGACTGGCTAGTAAGAATGCTGAATCTTTAATTTTTATTTTTCCATAATAAATATTAATAATATCCTCTTTTTCTCCGACTAATAAAGGGAAATATGGTTTTTCTTCATAGGGTTCGGAAATTTTCTTTAGTATTTTTCCTCCGGAAGAAAAGAAACTTGTTAATTGTTCCATCGATGTATTGAATTCTGGCTGGTTCTTAACTGTGCCCCATCCACAATCGTCTTTAATGCACTCAAAGAAATATGTATCTACTGTTATCTCTTTGCCTGGAAGACTTTCCATTTGAGAAAGTAATGAGAGAAAATCTGTACCTTCAAAATAAGGTCTGCCATAAAACGCCCAATTTATTCTCCCCCTATAAATTCTACTATCTGCTATAATTAAAGCGTCTTTGGGAATTGCCTCCTCTTTAAATTCCATAATTTGTGCAATATGGCTTTTCCCATAGAAATGATTTGCACTAAGACTCAATTGAGGTGTAGCTCCTAAATAAAGCAGGGCTGCTAAAAATAAAAGAATGACTGAATAAATAGATATATTTCTATTGAATTTTTTGCTTATTTTTAAATTTAGTTCGCTTAGTGCTAACGCTGCAGCAGGAATTAATAAGATTTCTAAAAAGATATAGTGCTTTGGCAACAATATTATTGAGGCAAGAAATGGCATGACGAATAGTATACTTAAAATAAAAAATACAAGATAATTTCTATTTTCTTTTCTATATGCAAGTATCATTAATATTCCTAATGTTCCTAAGAGAAAATTAATTGGATCTCCTTTAAAAATAAATTCAAAAGCTGATATTATTGTTGGCTGCGTGGCAGCTGAATGAGCAGAATTTCCAAGAATAGAGCCGCGCCAATCATTTTTAGCGTTAAATTGATAATCCCAGCCGTAATACTGCTCAGAAATATTCTTTCCTAAGCCTAATGTTCTAGTAAATTGCAGATCCATAAATCCTTTTTCTTTATAAAGTAAATAATTATGGGTTAATGCAGGAATTGTAAAAATAAAAGCTGCAAATAGGAAAACTAGTATCTTCCCCATATTGTCTTTTGTAATTATTTTTTTCTTTTCTTTTCTTTTCCAATAAATGAAAAAAATAAGCATTGAAGGAATGAATAATAATGGATAAACCTTAGTATAGATGGCTAATCCAAAAAATAGCCCACTTGCAAGATAATAGAAGTTTTTGCTAGTTTTTAATGCTCTTATGAAGAAAAGCATCATGAAAAGCACAAAAAATATGGCCATTGCGTCCATTTCTGCAAGTGTATTTTTTACATGAAATGGTGCTATTGCCAACAGGAAAGCTGCAGTTATAGCTTTCTTTTCTTCAAAAAACTCTTTAGTTAAAAGATAGATTATTAAAATTGAGGCAGATCCGAAAATTAGAGCAGCCATCCTTGAACCTATTTGAGTGACTCCTAATATTTTATACATTATATCTGTAAACAAGAACCATAATCCTGAAGACTGATCGTATGTAACTAACTTCCCTGAGGAAAAAAAGTTTATCGCGTGGGTTACAAAATGCATATCATCTGCACCAACTGTTAAATTTATAGCTGCAATAAATCTTAATATAAAACCTAACAATAAGATTATAATTAGATAAAAAGTACTTTTTTTAATATCAAATATTTTATCTATAATTCTGTCAAGAAAACTATTCTCACTCATTGTTTTAAATTGCATCGGTGATATATAAATTCTATTGTATATAAATTTAAAAGAAGCTTATGATTTTTACTTTTTATGAAGAAACTTTCAATTATAATTCCTGCATATAATGAGGAGAAAAGAATAGGGTTTACCTTGGATAAATATTCAAATTACTTTAATAAGTTTAAATCTGATGAAATACTGGACTATGAGATAATTGTTGTGATCAATAATACTACTGATAAAACTGAAGATATTGTTAAATATTATAGAAATATTAACAGCAGTATACAATGTTTAAATTTAAAAAGGGGCGGGAAAGGATTTGCTGTTGTAGAAGGATTTAAGGATGCATTGAAAAGAAATAATGATTTTTTGGGTTTTGTTGATGCTGACATGTCTACCTCGCCTGAAGAATATTGGAAGCTTGTATCGCGCCTTGATAAGTGTGATGGAGTAATTGGGAGCAGATATATTAAAGGGTCTGGAGTAATGCCAAAACAGACATTGCAAAGGATTATTGTTTCAAGAATATTTAACTGTTTAATTAGAGTTCTGCTGATGATTCCCTATAGAGACACTCAATGCGGGGCAAAGATCTTCAAGAGAAAGTGTATTGAAAGAACATTGCCCATATTATCTTTTTCAAAGTGGGCATTTGACGTCGATTTAATCTATAGTATGAGAAGACTTGGCTTTGATATTAAAGAGATCCCGACTTTTTGGAGCGATAAAGAATACTCTAAGATTAATTTTTTAAAGGCCGGTCCATGGATGGCATTAGGTATAATAAGGCTGCGAATTTTAAATTCTCCAATGAAAAATCTTATCAGAATATATGACCGTATAATGAATAAAATATGGAGAATAAAATGAAGATAAGCGCAGTCATCCCAATTGGTTATGATAGAAGCTTAGATATATTAAATAGTGCTGAAAAATTAAGTGATAAAATTATATTGATTGTTGAAAAAGGAGATAATCCTTCTAGGAACAGAAATCTGGGAATAATAAAAGCTAAAACTGACTTGGTTGCTTTCTTAAATGCCCATACTATTCTCCCTAAAACTTGGCCGGAAGAAGTTTGTAAATTTTTTAAAGATCATCCCGACGTAGATATTGCTGGGGGACCTCAATTAACTGATAAAAATGAAAAATTATTCGAAAGAGCAAGCGGTTATGCTTTAAGCTCAATTTTCGGAGCTGCAGAAGCTAGCAAAAGATATAAAATAGATGGATTAAAATTAGATGCAAATGAAAAACATTTAACCTCAGCTAATCTAATTTGCAAAAAACATGTTTTAAAAAAAATAAAATTTGATGAAAATTTATACCCTGGCGAGGATCCGAAATTTATTGCAGATGCATTGAAAGAAGGGTTTAAGGTTGCTTATGCTCCAAATATTTTTGTTTATCATAAAAGAAGAAGTAACTTTAAGGGACTAATTAAGCAAATCTTTAATTATGGTATAGTTAGACCTAAAAAGGAGGGTTTTATTGAGACATTGAAGAAACCATTATTCTTAATACCGAGCATTTTTGTATTATATTTAGCTTTATTGCCTACTTTATATTTAATAAGTAATCTACTTTTTATTCCTTTGATTTTTTATTTTATACTTAGTTTAAGCTTTAGTTTTTTTGAAGGCGCGAAAAATAAAGATATAGCCTCTATATTTTTACTGCCTCTTTTATTTTTAATTATACATTTAAGCTATGGAATAGGATTTATATATGGAAGTATAAAAAGGAAAACATGAAGCCAAAAATAAGTTTTATAACGCCGATGAAAGAAAAAGACTTCAGAGTTATTAAATTATTAAATTCTATAAATAAACAGAATTACCCAAAAAACAAGATAGAGGTTATTATTACAGATGGCGGAAGTAGCTCTGAAGTATTAAAAAAATGCCTGGAGTATAAATTTGTCAAGATTTACCACAATCCAAAGGTATTTGCTGAAGGAGCAGGAATGGGTAAAGATCAAGGTATTTGGAAATCAACTGGAGATTTTATCGTTATAGCTGAATCAGATATAGAACTTATTGAGAGAGAATGGATTAATAATATGCTTCGGCCTTTTAAAGAAGATAAAGAAATCTTTGGAAGCGTCCCAAGATTATTCGTAAATCGGAAAGATAACTTAACTAATAGATATTTGAGTTATATCGGAGTTGACCCATTTGCTATTTATAGATCAATTGAAGGCCAACTAGAATTGAATAATAGGCTAAATAGAATTAATGAGGATTATTTTATTGAAGCCTTAGATAAGAAAGCGCCTTATTGTATGGGGAGCAATGGATTTATGTTTAAGAAATTTTTGATAAATAAAGTTGGAGATTATGCGCAGGATGTTGAATTTATTGCAAGGCTTGCGAAGAATAATTTTTTAAAGTTTGCAATAATCAATAACGCCCATATCTGGCACAAGAATGTAAAAGGATTTGATGATTTCTTGAAAAAAAGAGTAAAATGGACAAGAAATTATACAAAAATTTATATAAGCGAAAAAAAAGACTTCAACTGGATTATAAATAAAAAAGATTTTGCATTGGAAGTTTCAAAAAATTTGTTATTATTTCCCAATATCCCAATAAGCATCAAAAAGGCATTGAAATACCGAGATGCTTCATGGCTACTACACCCTCTTCTATTATTTTTCTCTACTGGCTTGAATATTTATTTTAGCCTCGTTTCTAAAAGAATGTTGAAGCAGATATTCTAAATTTAAAGTTTTAATAATTTTAGTTAATCATAGTTTTCCACATTAATATTTCTGAAGTCAGTTCTAGGACTGATAAAATCATTTCCAAATATTTTTGGTTTTTCGATCATGCTTGCGTTGACTCTGATTGAAGAATTTGGAAATTCTTTTTCAAGGTTGCGCCAATATTCCGGAAGTTTTTCTGTTAGCTCATAGCCTTCCCAAACAATGGGGTCCATGGGGCCGTTTTTTAATGCCCATTCAGCCATTTTTTGTATACCTAAAGATAGTGGTGTTTTATCTTTATAATTTAGGATCTTTTCTGATTTATCTGTTGTACAATATGCGTGCTTAACTTCGTGCCTCGGCGGGGCATAAACCGGGCTTAGGTTTACATTCATTGTTTTTGTAACCTCATTTGCTAAAAGATTTATTGATGATACTTTTGCTGCTCCTAAATTAATAATCTGGTTCTGTGCATCTTGAATAAAAGGTGCTTGTGCTATACAAGGTATAATATCTCCAATATACGAAAAAGCTCGTGTTTGCTCTCCATCTCCATAAATTAAAGGAGGTTTGCCCTGCATTATTCTATTCATAAATATTCCTATGACGTTTCTGTATGGATCGCCTAAAAATTGCCTCTCTCCATAAACATTATGGGGACGTATTATCACATAATTTAACTTGAACATTTCTTGGGCTGTTTTTAGGTCCTGTTCAACTGCATATTTTGCTATTCCATATGGATCTTCAGGCTGTGGAGTATGCGATTCGTCGAATGGCGGGCTTCCAGAACCATAAACTGCCATTGACGAAGTGAATAGAAAACATTTTATTTTGTTTTTGATTGCAGAATTTATTAAATTTACTGAGCCTATTAAATTGTTATTATAGTTATAGTTCCTAATAAAATGAGATAGGCCTTCCGCAGCATATGCTGCAAGATGGTATACGATTTCCTGGCCCTTCATAATTCCTTCTACAAGGTTTTTATCTGTAATAGATCCTGCAATAAACTTTGCTCTTGGATTGACATTTTTTAGAAGGCCTCCTGATAAGTCATCAAGGATAGTGACATCATAGCCTTTTTCTATTAGATAATCAACTAAATGACTTCCTATAAAACCTGCACCTCCTGTTACTAGCACTCTTTTACTCATGATTTAGATATGAGATAATAGTTTAATAAGTTTCCTATTGCTGTCTTTGGTATATTATGAATGCTGCCTGAGTTTGTTGGCTATCAAGGAAAAAGACTTGGACGGGTTTCCATTTTTCTTGATTCTTTTCAAGATAACTATTAATATAATCAGGTTGGTTACTGAATATATGGGCCACCATGTAATCTGCTTCTATAGAATTTACGGATGCCTCATCTGATGGAAAGTTTACATAGTTAAGACCTGAATAGTATATGATATAAGTTTCTATGCCGTTTCCTAAAACTATTGAATCTGGGGAGGCATTATCTTTAAGCCATTCAAAACCCTGCCTCATCTGGAGATAGCTATCTTTCTTATCGTTTATCAATGTATTTGCAAATTTAAGCTGGTTATATGCCCCGAACCCTAATATAGCAAGAATAATTATTAGAGCCAATATTTTGTTATATTTTCTTAATAAATCATAGAAATAAGATAATCCAAGGGCTCCGAAAACAACAAATGAAAGACTCAAAGGGAATAGCCAACGATCTTCTGCCCCTTTTATGTAAAATATAAAGAAAGAATAAAAGACCAAAAATAAAATCAATAATAATAAATGGCTTTGCAATTTCTTGTTTTTTGATAATAGGTCGTAACCGACCCCTACTTCTAGGCAGGCTATACCAATACCTACTAAAAAGGCGATAAAAATAAACATTGTTAGATAGACATTTATATAATTAAGAAGTCCGAAGGCAAAGTTTTCGCTTACTGCTTTTACATACCCTCCACTAAGAAGTGCAGGAAATATATTTCCAAATTTTATGAAATTGATAAGGAAAAATAAAAGTAATGGAGAGAGTCCTATAACTGCCGATAGCCATGCTTTAGGGTCTTTTGCTAGGTTTAATCTTTTTGTGAAAATTAGGAATATGACATATACTACAAATATCAAACCGTCTGGGAATCTTAATAGTGCTACTAATGAGGCTAGTATTAAAGATATTGAAAAATATTTATAATTTAATTTTTCTTTAAAAGATTTTGAAAAGAAATATATGCTTGCGAAGAGAAAGGCTATTGACGGAGCATGTGTAAGCAAACGAGAGGTGTAGAACAGGTGTATCCATAATACTGAATAAATAAATGCTGAAATAAGTCCAACTTTCTTATTGTAGAGTTCTTCCCCTATCAAATATATGAATAATATGGATAGAATAGAAGGTAATAATTCTAGGATAAATCGATTTGCAGGTTCTGAAAAACCCATTTTGATTAAAGCAGACCAGATTAAAGGAAGCAAAGGGGGTCTTATCGCTGTTTCGCCTTTTATGACTTCTACATCATCCCACATATGAAAAGCGAAATTCTTAGCTAATGCGCCGTAAGCAGCCTCATCCCACCATAAAGGCTGGGCTTCAGTCAGGAAAAAATAATGAAACCTTATTAAACAGGCAAAGAGAATGACTCCGATAAGAAGGAGATTATATGGATTTTTAAGCCATACTTTTAATTTTTCATTTCTCTTTTGTAAATCTTGATTTTTTTCTTGAATTGGATTGTTATCCATAAAAGACCCTGGTATCTTGGCTTTTTATTTGTTATTATTTTGTACTTTCTACCCTTTCCCAGAGTTCTTCACGATTCTTTTTCATCATGTTGATATCCCTATAGATAGCTGCCCAAAGATATATTCTGGCTGCAAAAAGATTCATAAGCCAGAAGGTTTCTCTAAAACTTGAAGCTTGTTTCATTACATCTAAAAAACCGAGGGATTCTTTTCTTAATGAACGTATTTCTACACCTAATATTTTCTTAAGTTGGTTATAACCTCCTGCACTTCTCTTTTTTTGTTTTAACCAATCAATAAAATTGTCAGGATATTTTACATATACTAGAGAATTTTGAGCATAATCTATTCGGAACCCTTTTTCGTATACATTATGCGAGATGAAACCATCCTCGGAAAGCAGATCTTCAGGGAGCTTTGGAAAAATAGATTTTCTTATTGCAAATAAATAACCTGAACAAAAAAATCTTTTGTTGTTCTTTAACGCATGCTTTCTGCGTTTATTTGCTGTCAAAGTCAGAACTTTAGCCCAGAAACCATACATCCTTTTTTGATCGCTAAGAGAAAGAGGATTTCCTGAAACAGCGCCTACTTTTTTATCTTTGAATGGGAAGAGTAAATTTTTTAAGGCATCTTTTCCAACAAAAACGTCTCCATCAGTCAGAACTAATATGTCTCCTTTTGCTTTTGATACGGCTAGATTTAAAGCGGCTGATTTGCCTTTTCCTGAATCTTTTATGAATCTAAGATTTGAAAACTTAAGTTTTTTTGCTTCGTTAAGTGTTTCATCATCAGGAGCGGTAACTAATATTTCTGAATCTTTATTTGATTGTTCAGCTAGTGAAGAAACAGCTTTTTTTATTGTATTGGGTTCTCTAAATGCAGTTATTATAACACTAATCATATTAATTCTAGAGAACTTTTCAAGAAACGTCTTACATAGGGATGTAGGGCTGTGGCTAATTCTTCATAATCTGATTTTTTTACTATTCTAGGATTTCTATGATCTCCATCTAGCACTAAATCTCCCTCTGCTCTGGCAAAATAAGCTAAATTGAATGTATCGGTCCCACGACCATGTCCAAATGGATCATTATCAAAAATAGTTCTTTCTTCTCCAAGAAAGGTAAGCTCTTTTAGGACAAGGCCTGATTCTAATTTAATTTTATCCTTTAGAGATTGTTCTAATGGGACTCCTCTTGAGACTCTTCCTCCGAGACTCCAGATATAATCTTTTGCAGGTTCTCTCTTTCTAGTAACTAGTAATATGCCCTTATCATACCCTATAAATGCATCGTGGCATAGCAATATCATCCCTTCATGAGTTTTTACATAATCTTCTCTTGGAATTTGCGAAGAAGTTATATTTCCTAGAGTCCCTTCCATTGGCATATCATTGTAATACTCTTTTATCATTTTTTAACTTAATAAACTGATTTTATAAGTTTTATTAAAGTTAGTTACTTATTGTCTCATTATATAGTTTTTCGGTTTTTCTAGAAATTTTATCCCAATCATAGTTTTTAGCTTTTGATAAATTATTTTTTGAAATTTTTTTTCTTAATTTTTTACTTTCTAAAAGACTTATTATTTTTTCTTTGAAACCTTTATTATTTGAATAATTGAGAAGGTAACCATTTTCAACATCTTTCATTTCATAGGGAATACCGTTAACTGAACTTGCCACTATTGGAAGTCCAGAGGCCATTGCTTCGAAAAGTGTAAGTGGGAGGCCCTCACGATAACTGGGCATAACGAAAACATCTGCTGAACGATACATTTTGATTATCTCTTTCCTATCTTGAGTTGCATCTAAAAGAATAATTCTTTTTTCATCTCCGATAAGAGATATTACTTTATCCCTCAAGCCCTCATCTGGACCTCTAATTACAAAAGTTACATCTTTTCTTTCAGCTAGGACTAATTTTGCAATATCTACGAATCTATCTGGTGATTTTGTAGGGCTTAATCTCCCAAAAAAAAGAACCATATCTCCTTTGATATTATTCTTTTTCTTGAAATCGTTGATTTTTATTTTTTCAAAAAAATCTTTTGACATGCCATTTGGAAGATTAACTATCTTTTCGGAAGGATAGCCGTATTTTTTTATGAAATCAATCTCCCAAGGAGTTATCGCTATTACTTTGTGTGTGGCTTTAAGGGCTATTCTACTAAAAATGTTATAACTCAATAAAATTCCTATTCTTCCCGGTATTGACCTATAAGCATCTGACCAAGGACAATGTGTCGTGTGTATATGCTTTGCTTTAGTAAATTTAGCTACTAGGGAAGACAATACAAAATGAAGGTGTCCGAAAAGATGGGAATGGATTATGTCAAATTTACCATAAATAAGTCTTGCAAATAAAGATGGCCAAATTGTTTCAAAATTAGCCACTCTTAGAATATGTCTGCATCGATGTATATTTATCCCGTCTATTATTTCTTCTTTTTGTTTTATCCTTTGTTTTTTATCCCAATCAGGGGCAAAAACATGGGCTTCGTGCCCTGCGGCAACCTGCCTCTTTGCCAGCTCTTCTACCACTTGGCCAACACCGCTAATTGCCGGTCTATATTCTGGACAGACATGAGCAATTTTCATGAAGATCGAATAAAAAATGAGTTTATAGATATTATGAAAGTGTATCTTTATCTTTATCAAGGATATCTATTTTTCCTTTATGGCGATAATAGTTATATACATATTTTGGAATAAAGGTCTCTCCCTTTATTATTGAATGAAGTAATAATTTGTAGGGATAGAGGCTAGAAAACTTTCTTTTTTGATAGACTATAGAATATAATTTGTACATAAAACCTAAAACGAATGAACTTTCTAGAGATTTATTGTCCCAATTGTTTAACATGTTACGAGAATTATCAGAAAGCCTATTAATTGAGATTAGAGGTATTGAAATGAAGGCCGTATTATCTTTATTTATGATCCCTATGGGATTTCCTTTTGCAAATTCTATGAATTTATCTATATTTTCCAAAAAGTAATCTTTGGAAGTTAGAAGTTGACTCAAATCTATTAGATTGTTGAAAGCGGAATTTTCTATTTTATCAAAAGTCTTTAAAACTTTGAACCTCATATAATTACCCAATAATCCTGAAGAGAGATTATAATCACAACAACTTAAATCCTTTTTATTAACCTTTAATGAGTAAACTTGAAGATTATTCTTGTTTGAATTCTGAATTACACTATTTCCTGAAAAAGCAATGTACTTAGAGTCTTTTATTTTATCTTCAATTATTTTTTTATCACCTAATAAATCTGAATTTGAAAGAATAATTACATTCTCTGAAGGAAGTTTCTTTTTTGCTTTGTTCTTTTGCATGGTGAATGAGAAAAATTTAATAAAATCTTTTTTCAAATCAAGGCTCTTTACTGCTTTTTTGTAAGATGCAGTTGCTATTTTTTCTCTTTCTTTATCATTTTTTAGATAATATTTTATTTTCTCCAGAAGGTCTTTTTCATTTTTGAACATGACTATCTCTTTATTTTCTTTAAAGTATTTTTTATACTCAGAAAAGTAATCAACTAATTGAAAAGATTTACATGCCGCCGTCTCAAAAACACGCCCTTTGTAATGGGGGACATTGTATTGATTTTTTGTAAAGTTTAAAACTATTTTTGCCTCGTTAACTATTTTAACTAATTCCTCTGTTTTAGGTATTCCTTTATGCTGCTCAGCAAATTCTTGGTATTTGTCCCAGCCTGTTCCAAATAAAGATATATTGAAATTGTTTTTTATTAACATCCTTATTAATTCAACTCTAGATGGAAGCGGTTGTCCTATGAAAACGAGATCATGTTTTTTTTCTAGATTAAGCGGTTTAAAAGAAGACATATTGACTCCTGCGAAAGGATAAGCATTTTTAAAACCCTCTTTATGATAAAATTTAACATAGTTAGATTGAGCTATAAGATAATAATCTACGAAAAAGGAATAATATCTAGAACGTGTAAAGAAATGAATATCATCGTCTCCAAAATGGACAATTATTTTAGTATTAGGAGAAATAGTTTTTACTGATTCTAGGGTTTCTATGCCGAAATCAGAGGCTTCTAACAGTAGTAAAATATAATCTGGTTGTTTTTGTTTAACAACGTGAAGAAATTCATTCTTTACCCTCCCTGGCCCATATTCTAGTCTTTTTTTTCTTGGATCAAATAAAATTACTTCTTTAAAAATTGAATATAGCATCATGCCCCAATTATATGTCCAGAAAGTCTTATTCTCGCATCCCCACATAGATACTAATATCGTTTTATTTTTTAGTTCCTTTTCTGCTTTTTTCATGTTAATATATATTTTTTTATTTAATAAAGTGTATTTATCTAAATTTCATAAGGCTTATATAAAGATACTTGTTAGAAGTTATTGTTTTGTACATAAATGTTTAAATATCTGTCTGGAGAAAAAATAAAATGAATGGAGTTGAATATAAAAAAATAGGAATAGCCCATGAAGATGGTAGAAGAAGATTGATTGAAGTGAGTAATGGGGATTTTATCTCTAAACAGATAAAACTGATAGAAGTAAAAGATAAATCGATGGTTTTGGGTAATCATTATCATCCGTTTGGACAATTCTTTTATTTGCTTAGAGGGAAAGCATATTATACTTTTGAAAATGTTGATACCAAGGAAAGGATTGAGTATGAAATGAATGAGGGAGATAGAATAACTATTGCTCCACGCATTGCACATAAGGGTTTATTCTTGGAAAATAATTGTATGACCTTAGAAGGGAATGAAGAACCTTATACTGGAACACATTGTGATATTGCATACGAGGTAAAATGACAAAAAATCTTATAACTGGGGTCGGAGGATTTGTAGCTAGTCATCTAGTTGACCTTCTACTAGAAAAAGGGGAAGAGGTCCATGGAACTTATAGGTGGAACGAGGATTTGACAAAAATAGCCCATTCCAGAGATAGAATAAAAATGGTTCCTGCTGATCTAAATGATCTGGGAAGCTTATTGAAGGCTGTTGATGAAAACAGACCTGATTATATCTTTCATCTTGCAGCGCAAAGCTATGTAAGTGACTCTTTTATATATCCTGTAGAGACTTTAAGAACTAACGGGGAAGGCACTTACAATCTTCTTGAAGCAGTTAGATTAACAAGACAAAAAGATAAAGAGTATGATCCAATAGTACATGTGTGTTCAAGTAGTGAAGTTTATGGGTTAGTTGCTAAAGATGATATTCCTATAAAAGAGACTACAAGGTTTAATCCTTCTAATCCTTATGCTGTAGGCAAAGTTGCTATGGATATGGCAGCTTTAATGCATTTCACAAATTATGGGACAAAAACCATAAGAACTAGAATGTTTACCCATACTGGACCTAGAAGAGAGATGCCTAGTGCTGAAGTTAATTTTGCAAGACAAATTGCTTTGATAGAAAAGGGGAAAAAAGAGCCTATACTTTACCATGGGAATCTTAACAGTGTTAGAACTTGGGCAGATGTGAGAGACGCTGTAAAGGCCTATTATACTTTGGTAAGGAAGTGCACTCCTGGAGAGGTTTACAACATTGGAGGAAAGACTACTAAAACAATAGGGGAAATGTTACAAACTCTGTTGAGTTTTAGTGATAGTAAAATTGAAACTAGAGTTGATTCAAAACTTTTAAGGCCGTATGATGTGGCTCTACAGATTCCAAGTATAGATAAATTTGTTAATGAAACTGGATGGCAAGCGGAAATCCCTTTTGAAAGAACAATGCAAGATTTATTAGATTATTGGAGAGAAAAAGTTTAATTTTGCAGAGAAATTATTCTTCCTTGAATTAACTTCTCTAAGATTTTTTCGGCTGCTAGCCTATGCCCTAGTTCGTTAGGATGAGAGTCATATTCGTTAACTTGAAGACTTTCTGGAGAATGTGATTTATATGTGTCAAATAGATCGATAACGTAAAAACCATTATTGCTACTTGTTTCGGTAAGATATTCATGTACTCCATTATATGGGTAATTGTTGAAATCTATCAATCCGGGGAATATTACTACTACGACTCTAATATCATTTTTTTCTGCTATACCTCTTAATTTTTTAAAGAGTTCGTTGTTATACTCTTTATTTATTTCTGAATTATATTGATCTAGAGTTGCCTTGACAACATTCTTTTTTAATCCTAGAGTATCAAGAATATAATTAAATTTTAGCTCGGTATACATATAGCTATACAATACATTTCTTATCCAGATGCCAAAATAAGGTATAACTGGCATAAATTTATATTCAGAAACGGATTTGTCTACATTTTCAATATCATTAAAAACATAACCCAAAATTAACAAATCGGGGGAGTATTTCAAAACTTTTTCTTCTAATATTTTTATTTCATCTTCTGTATTTCTACCTTGTATACCGAAATTAAGAACCTCATAATTATTAATTGAATTTAAATCATTAAGTTCAGATTCTAACAATTTAGGATAGGTGAGATTTACATTTTTTATTCCGCTTCCAAATGAAAAAGAGTCTCCTAGAACAGCTATTCTCATTGTATTTGTAGGTTTTGTTATTGTGAAATCTCTATCACGCATTCCCTCATCATTCAGGATTACATATTTTTGATTAAACTTTAAAGAACCTGGTCCGAAACCCCCCCCTACTGTTTGATCATTCATTGTTACTCTTAAGATTGTTTCACTGAAAATAAAAATTATTAACAGTGTTAAGAAAAGTAAAATAGCATTTTGAAATAATTTTTTATGTTTTCTAATAAAACCTCTAATGTAGCTATGGTTGTATAGAGATATTAGAATAAAAAAGAATATTATTGTACTTGTAAAAAGAAAGGTTATTTTTAGAAGATTTATCTTATCGAGAGTACTTTCTTTAAGTTTTTTATCTAGACTAAATTTCAAAAAATAACTTTCATTTAGGAAAATACCGCACAAAAATAATATTAAAGCTATGACTGCAAGAAACCCTATAACTATTTTAAAAAAAGATTTATCAAATATTATTTCAGACTTATTCATTAAGTCCTGAAATTGTAACAATTTTTAAATTTAATCAATATTAAGTAAATGTTGTGTTAAATTTGCATTTATAACTATTTATATGATTATTCATATATTTGTTTAAAAAGTGACTTTC
>CAYXLD010000006.1:0-33009 GCA_964465795.1 Candidatus Woesearchaeota archaeon | reverse complement strand
GTTGGCTTTTCACATTCTCCTTCTTTTGGAAGCTGTTTGTTATAACGTATGGCGTTATATAGTGCAGTCACATCGTTTTGATTGATGAGTTTGTCTTCATTGACATCTGCGTTGCATTTGCATAATTCATCGATTTTGAATTTGCCTGATAATGCATAGCTTAATGAGTAATAGTCATTCATGTCTACTTTCTTGTTTTGATCTACATCACCGTTTAGGAGGCATGCATAAGGCTTGATAATGTCTTTCACTGATTGGGCAGTATTTGGATCTTTTAGGACGTCTTCTGGGGTTAAGCTCCCTCCTCCGCCTCCGCCAACAGGCGGATTATAAGCAATACATCCTAAGTCAGGGGTTTCTGGAGTCGTGTCTATTCCCAAAATTGGATACGGCTGTTTTATTGATGTGCCATTTTTGTAGTGATTTTTATTGGTAAAATATTTATGGTCTGTTTTTAGACTTAAATCGGCTGTTCAGCTATAATCTCTTTTTCTATAATTTCTGCTTCGGGCATTCGGCCTGTGCAGAACAAAGCGTCTATTGAAGCCATATAGGGCAAAAAACCTGGAAGATGCTGTTTGTATATTGGATGTTTATATTCTTGAAATTCAACTTTAATATTTCTTTTTTTAAATGGCTCAAGATTAAGATATGTTTTTCCTCCTGGACCTGAAAGATAAATATCAGCTTTAAATGCCTCACAAATCTTTGCTATGTCTTCTGAAGCATCTGATTTTTCATAATGCGCTGGTTTTAATTTTAGTTGCGAGGCAAATATTATAGGAGTTTTAATCTGAAATATATTTTTAAATAAATTGATTAGTTTCGTATTGAGTGATAATAAATAGCCGTCAGAATTGTCCAATATATTTTTTAATTCTGGAAAGAAATTCCTGAAATAAGGGGCTTTTGCATAACTTGCCTCTATTTCATGAAGAAGAAGATCGTTCCATAATTTATTTTTCTGTTTGTAATCTTTCTGAATTGTTATGTGCTTTATAAAATCATCTTTGTAATTTACAGGGGCGAATATCCATTTTGACTGTGGATTTTTAATGTTATCCTGGCTGTTTATTCTTATTCTGTTCCTATTGTGATATTCTTTTTTTATATAAAGAACCTCGTCGCGGATTACAAAGACATCTGATTTATTCATTTTATCAAAAAATCCTAGATATGGGATAAAATTTGGCTGGTGTGCTGATAATATCCTAGACATTGTCTCCTTTTTTGAATAAATGGTTTATTGCGAATGCCTCTGCATAAGTTGATTGCTGAAGCATTCCATGAAAACATGCAAGATGTTCTGCCCATTTTAGATTGACTATTCCTTTGCTTATCTGTGTATGATAACAACTTAAAGCTTGAATTTTCTTTTTTATATTTTCCTCTGATAGTTCTACAAAATAATGCGGTTCGAATGGATTTTTTGTAGAAGGACCTTGAAATAAAAATATTTCTGGAATTTTTCTTGCTGCGGATGATACTGCATAGCTGCAGTGCCTATGATCTTGATGTCGGTCATTAGGATGATGAGTATAAACACGAACTATATTTAATTCTATTATATGGTTTTCTATAAGATTAACAACTTCCTGACTATCTGATAAAAAACCATCTTCAAAATTTGCGAAAAAAATATTTTCTCTTTGCAATCCTAAGATTTTCATCGATTCTAGGCATTCCCGCATGTCTAGAATGTGGTTGCCTTTATCACCATTTGTCATTATTAAAACAAAAACATTATCTCCCAAAGATATATGTTTGGCTATTGTTCCGCCGCATCCCAGTTCTGCATCATCTGGATGCGCTCCAACGATTAGAATATTGTTTTTATCTGCCATTTTAGTCTAAATAATTAAATTGATATTTCTAGATGCCGTATTCCCAGCATAGTCATAGACAATTAAATCAATATTGTGATTCCCTCTATTTAATGTCAGCTCTTTTTTACATTCTGAGTTATCGTTCAATCTTGAACAAAGTGATTTCCAACTGGGTCTAGAGACATAGTTATCTCTATAAATTATAGAACCAAAATTTTCTTCTGTTATTTTAATTTCAAGTATTAATTTATTCCCAACTACCTCATAATTTAATTTATTGATAGAGGGAGGTTGGCTGTCTACATCCAATGTTAATGGCTTAGATGACGCTATATTGCCTGCGATATCTCGGACTTCGAACCAAGAAAAAATGCTTCTATTATTATATTCTCCTAAGTTTGCAGTGATATTGCATTTATGGCTCCCTCTATCTAAGATACATAGTTCATTGAAATTGATGTTCAGAGTTCTAATCCCTGTTTGATTATCCCCATATTTTAATAAAACTGAGATGGGATTCTCTTCCTTGAATTCAAGTTTTAGCATTCCTGATGTAAGCCCCTTTTTCGGGTTTATTTTTGTTATCCTTGGTATTTGACTATCAATAAAAAATTCTAGAATTTCATGTGCTATATTACCAACTACGTCTTCAGCAACAAATGTTATATTGTTTAGTCCTTCTTTGAAACTTCTTTTTCCTTCATAGGTTATGCAGTTATTACAAATCCTTGAAATTCTTCTTGAATCTGAATTGTCAAAGAATGACATTTTTGACATTTCATTAGATTCTATAACTATGTATATTAATTTTGAAGTGTAAACTTGGGAATTTTTAGGGTCAATTATATTAATAACTGGTTTCTCTGAATCTATGTTTGAGCCATCTCCAAATATTGTACACTCTGGTGAGGCTGAATTGCAAATGTTAAAATTGCCCTGATTATAACATTTATCTGTTTCTATATAATCTGAGATACAATAGACACAGCTTGTGCTCCCGCAAGTTCTATCGGGCGTTTTTGGATTGCAAAAATTAATTTTCTGGCTTTTTGTAAAACAAGCCCAAGATTCAGCCTTAGATAATGAGATTAAGAATAAAATAATTAATATAGCTAGAACTAATAAAAATATCTTATCTTTTTTATATCTCTTTATTTTCATTTTTTGCTTTATTAATGATGTTTTATTTAAAAATAAGGAAAAAATAAAAAAATAAAAATTTCCTTAATTAAATTGCTTCGCCCCAGAAGAATATACTTCCAGCGTCAAAATCTCCATTGCATGGTTCTGGCAAGTCTAATCTGAATGTTAATGCATGTTCTGCTCCAGGAGCTAAAATGTTGGCTTTAAATCCTGTATTAGGGCTTACAACAAATGGGCCTCCAGCTTGTAAGATTTCATGACTTCCATAGAACAAATTACTTGTTCCCTGATTACTGAAGCTGTTACCATAGTTGATAGATACGTAATCCTCATTTAGAGGATCTGCACCCGATCTTGGGTCATCTGTTGAGCTATAAGCGCCGCTTGTGGCGAAGTATCTAAAACTAGTCAACGCAAGTTGATTTGTATTAGGGCATCTTGCTCCACTTGATGTTGAATCATAAAAGTCTGTACCTGATATAAACATATCAAGCAAAACTCCTGAACCTGCATCGGCGTCATTTCCGACTAATAATGTGTCAGAATAGCTTGATGTTCCTGGTCTGACGTTATCAAATTCTAGCTCTCCCTGTATGCTTAATGCAATAATAGGGTTGAAGAACCAAAATTCGTTTTCATCCATTGTACCCATCATACCATCTCCATCTTGAGCTTCTACTGTTACCCAGTATTCTCCATACATGCTTTCAGGTGTTTCTACAGTGAGTTTACAGTCGAAGAATGCCATTGTATCTGAATTAGGCTTGACAAATTCTTGATCGATTCTTGCATTACATGATCTAAATGCATTCTCATTCCAATTTGTTCTTTGACAATTGGCTTCTATGTCGTTTCCTTCACCTTGAGAATCACCAACTGTTGCATAGACATCAATGTTTTGGTCTATCTTGTTTTTGTCCATAACAAGTACAAGCCAATGAATCATTTCTCCTTCAAATGCATAGTTGTTAATTCTTTCCCTTAGCCAATATCCTCCATTAGATACTCTCCAAGGCTCTATATTATCATCTGTAACAACTCTATTGTCGCACATCCAAACTCTTGGGGCGAACTCTTCTGTATCGATATCAACACCAACTGATGTTGAAGTGCTGACAGCAAGTACTGCAGGCACAGCTGAAAGTACCAATAAGCTTGCTATTAGTATAGTTATTATTGATCTCATTTTCTCAACCTCCTTTCAGCTATTATTATGATTTGTATTAAGTTTGAATAGTTATTTTCTGGTGACTCTCTTTTGTTGTAATTCATTAGTTACCTCCAAACCTTGACGGTTTACTATGCACAAAATAAAATTTTGTATTTAAAGATGTTTGTTCTCTAAAGGATATTTTTTTTAATTACTGGAAATTAATGAATGAACTTTATCGACGGTAAAATTGTCATTTAATTATAATAATGAAATTTCCATATTAATCCAGACTTCATTTTCAATTATTTTTTTGAATTTTTTATCTAGTTTAGTAGAAACAGTCAAATATTATGGAATACATACTTCATATAATAATATTATTTATATACGTTTTAAAAGCCTTGATATTATGAAGTATAAACTATTAGTGTCTATTTTATTAATAATAGCATTATTTCATCTAGTTTCAGCTATTACAGCCAGTATAGGAAATTCTGTTATGGTATTAAGAATCTCGCCAGGAGATGAAATTCAGAAATCTATTTTAACAAAAAATGTTAATAACGTGCCAGTTACTATTAATGTTTCGCCATCTGGTGATCTTGGAGAGAATATTATTATCAAAGATAGTTCTTTTATCTTATTGCCTAATGAAGAAAGGCCTGTTTTATTTAGTATTAAAGCTGATGGGCCGGGAAGGACAGAATCTAAAATTAACTTTATTTTTAAACCAGAAGAGGGGAATGCAGTGGGTCTTGCCGCCAGTATAACTGTTATAGCAGACGAAAAATATTCAGGAAATACTGAAAAAGAAATAATTGAGAATAATGAGATAACCGAGTTTGATAATGAAGAAAATAAGCCTATTGTGGATAAAAGTTATGAAATTATAAACGAAAAAATCTTTAATAATATAAAAAATGCATTAACTGATCTAAATGTACTAATCATTTCCGGATTTGTTTTATCTGTTATATTAATTGCATTATTTTTTTATTTTATAACAACTAAACCTAAAAATAAATTGAAAAATGAAATTAAATAAATTTATTAATTTTCTAACTATAATATTAGCGATTCCTTTTTTAATTAGTGATGTTTTAGCAGTTGAAATTCAATTATTATGTCTTGAGCAAGGCGAAACAGCCCCTTTTTCAAAATGCAATCCTGTTATGCAGGACAGGTATTGTTCTGGCGGTGAATGCCAATACTGTGTTACCTATGACGAACAAAATAATATTTATTGTCCTGCGAATATTAATATTTGCAATATGCAACAAAATTTACAGTGCTCCAGAATTTTAGAGATAAATGATGGTTCTCAGCCTGAAGATAACCAAACAAATAATTCTTCAATAAATAGAGCGGAGGAAGAAGTTAAAGCAGATATTGCGTATATTATTAAAAATGAAATTGGTATAGACAACTTTCTATTAAATGAGCTTAAAAATAACGAATTTAGCTATGATATTATTTTTGAGTCTGAAATCTCTAATACTGATCTTTCAAAATACCACATTATCATGATTGGAAATCAAAATTTGAATAACCCTGAAGCAATACCTAATTATAAATTTAAATCGTTTGTAATAAATTCATATGATTATTACAAATCTGGATCAAACTGGCAATTAGGTTGGAGTGGGGGCGTAAAAACAGTTTCAAGCCCAAGTGTTCTGCATTTAAGAAATAATGGCCATCCAATTGCTTCAGGAATCCCTAAGGATTTTAATGCATACAATATAAAAAACAGCAATATTAAGGCAAATATATTAAATGGTGCAAAACCAAAGGGCATTGACATTATAATCTATTCAGGAAGTCTGAACAGCGATGCTGTTGTTGCAGTAGTACATCCTGGTATGGCTTATTTAAACGGGAAGATAGCAATGGAAAGAGCTGTTTTTTTTGGAATACCCTACTCTGAGTTTTGGACAGCCGATTCCAAAAAGATATTTAAGAATTCATTAGAATGGCTAGTTGCAGACTTCGATCTTGACAATGATGGTTTTTTTTCTGACATTGATTGCAACGACAGAGATCCAAAAATTAATCCTAATTCTAAAGATCCTGCATTTAACTGCATTAATGATCCTCCTATTATTGCTGCTATACAAAGTATGACGTTTGCTAAAGGAGAAAAGGTTGTTATCAATGTTGAAGCAAGAGATCCGGAAAATGACGTATTATTCTATGAAATTAATGATCCAAGATTTAAATTTAATAATGCGGACAAATCTTTCAGCTGGCAGCCTGGATTGAAAGATGCGGGAGATTACAGATTTAAAATAACAGTAAGTGACGGGAAAATAAGCACTGACCAAATAGTAAATGTTAAAGTAAGAAAGAGTTTATTTAAATTAGAAGATATTCCTGAAATAATTTGGAATGAGGATAGCAGTTATATTTTAAATCTAAATGAATATCTTTCAAACCCTGAAAATGACGATATTATTTTTTCAATTAAAGAAACAACTCCCAATAATAATATTTTTCTAGATTCCTTCTCTAATGGTGTCTTTATTCTTGCGCCCAATCCTGACTGGTTTGGAGAAGACTGGATAATTTTCAAAATTTCTAATGGAGATGAGAGTATAATGTCTAATAAAATTAATTTAAAAGTTTCTGGCATTAATGATGCGCCTAGAATTAAATCATATCTTCCTGATAGTGATTTTGTAAAAATTGCCAATGGGCAGAAAAAAACTTTTGTTTTGAATACAGATAATATTGATAATGAGGATTTGAATATAAAATGGCACTTGAACAATATATACGAAGGAGAAGGTGCTAGTTATGTCTTCAGCAAGACTAATGGCTTTTATACTGTAAGCGCAATAGTTAGCGATTCTTTGAATAGCGTTCAAAAATTCTGGAATATTCTTGTTGCCGAACCTACTCAGCTTACATGCTCTGAAATAGGAGGATCATCTTGCGCTGAGAATCAGATCTGCGCTTCTCCGGTTTCTACAATTGATAATTCATTGTGCTGTACTGTTGAATGCACTGCAAAACCTCTAGTATTTAATGATTTTCCAAACTGCAGTACATTAAATGAATCACTAAAATTAAGGATTAAATATCCTGATGAGAATGATGAAATTAAGTCAGGAGATACTATCGGGCCTGAAATTGAGATAGAAAGCGATTTGAATCAGGATTTAGACTTAGATATTGATATTAGCTTATATGATCTTACAAAGAATAAATCAATAGAAGAAGATGGCGATTCAGTTGAGCTCAAAGAAGGAAGAAGAGAGGTATTAAGGTTTAAGCTGAATATACCAGAGGATCTGGATTTAAGCCACGAGTATGCATTAATTGTTATTGCAAAAGATGGGATGTGCAATCAAAAACAAACTAAATTAAAAATTGAAAAACCTAAAGATAAAATAATAATCAAAGACTTTGAACTGCCAGATAGTATATCCTGCGGCGATGTTGCTAGTGGAAGAATTAAAATAGAAAATGTAGGTTCAAATGATCAGGAAATTTCATTAAGTTTGGAAAGCAATAAACTAAATATAAAAGAAAAATTTGACAATATTGACCTTGAAGAGTCAGGACAAGATGATGATTTCAGCAAGGAATTGGCATTTGCGATTCCTGATAATATTCTCTCTGGAAAATATACTATCATAGCAAATATAAGGGGCACAGTCAATCTTGCTGAAACAAAAGAAATTGAAGTGAAATGTGATGAACAGATTTTGCCTCTGGGATCCAGCGGGTTGGATACTATCTCCCCCCTCAATCTTGATGGGAATAATAAGGGGGGAATTGGAATTAATTCAGAAGATGAGAAACCTAATACATTGGTAGTGCTGATAATGCTTCTTGCTACTTTTACCGCCTTGGGGTTTTTATTTTTTGTCTATAAGATTTCTAAAAAAGAAAAAGAATAAATTATCTATTTCACTGGAATTATATGGAAATTGTAGAAAATTACAATATAGGCAATAAAATGCAGGATCTTAGGAATCCTGATTTTCTAGGACTAGATCATGATGGAAAACCTTATTTAATAAAAAGATATGACTTATTCTGCTCTGATGGATCTGATATTACCATAAATGGATTCTCAATGCCTTCCAAGATATACGAGCTTGTTTCTTATTCATTAAAAAGTAAAAGGGCGCTAGTACGAAAGATTTCAGAAAAGAGTATGATCGAGAAAATAATGCCTCATTTTATAGGTATTTTAGCTGATTGATTTGTTTAAAGTTATGTACAAAGCATAAACCTTAAAAATTAATTCCTATATTAAATATTATGAAAAAAATTTATTTGGATAATGCAGCAACAACGAAAGTCTATGGAAAAGCAATAGATGAGATGAATAAATATCATATTAAATTTTACGGCAACCCTAGTTCAGTTCATTCATTTGGAGAAGAAGCGGAAAAAGCATTGAATGAATCCAGAAAAAAAATAGCTCTTGAAATTAGTGCAAAACCATGGGAAGTTATATTTACCTCTGGAACAACTGAAAGCAATAATCTTGCTTTTTTTGGATTAGCTAGAAAAAATCCCAATAAAAAGAAAATTTTAATTTCTTCAATTGAGCATTCTTCTATTTTTGAAATCAGCAGTGTTTTGAAAAATCGAGGATATAAAATTTCTGAAATACCTGTTAATTCCGAAGGATTTGTAGATATAGGATTTATTGAAAAAAATATTGATGAGAAAACTATGCTTGTTTCTGTTATTCATGGCAATAATGAGATTGGCGTTATTCAGAATTTGAAAGCTATTGGAAAAATATGTGGAAACAAAGGAGTATGTTTTCATAGTGATTGCGCCCAAAGTTTGGGAAAAGAAAAAATTGATGTTAGATCAATGAATATTGATCTTTTGAGTGCAGGAGCGCATAAAATTCATGGGCCTAAAGGGATAGGTTTTCTATACCTGCGTGATGGAATAGAGATAGAGCCAATATTATATGGCGGGGGACAAGAGAGAGAATTGAGAGGAGGAACTGAAAATATTCCTGCTATTATTGGATTTGCAAAAGCCTTAGAAATTGTTAAAAGAATAGATAAAGAAAAAATAAATAGATTAAGGAATTATTTTATCTCTGAATTGGAAAAAATTGGGGGGAGAATAAATGGGTCTAAAAAAGAAAGATTATATAATAATATCCATGCTAATTTCTCTAAAATTAATGGAGATTTATTAGTTCAATATCTCTCAAATAAAGGAATTTATGCTTCTGCGGGAAGTGCCTGCGACAGTAAGAAAGAAAAAGAGAGCAGAGTTTTAAAGGCAATTGGATTGAATGAAAAGGAAAGAAATAGTTCTATAAGGATGTCTTTGAATGAAGATATTTCCAAAAAAGATATTGATTTTATTGTTAAAATTATTGCTAGCGGGCTGAAGAATTTCTAGGGCATAATATTTTTAATCCCTGATTCTTTAATATGCCTATGGTAAAGATAAAGAAATTGAAAAAAGAATGGAACTTTGATTTTTTCAAGGGCGGAGAGAAAGAAGTTGGAAGGGAAAAGGAGATTATTTTGAGTAAAGCAGACGCCTTTATTAAAAAATGGGGCTGGAGAGAGGATTACGCATCTAACCCTCTAATATTGAAAGGAGCTATCGAAGAATATAATGAATTTTGGGAAAAATACGGCAGTTCTGGAAATGCTGGATTTTATTTCTCGCTTAAGTCAGCACAGGATCAAAATGATCCTAAGATAAAGGCTGAATCAAATAAAATAGAGGAATTTGAAAAGAAAATAAATAATGGGCTAAGATTTTTCAGACATAAAATCTCCAAGATTCCTGAAAAAGACCAGAAGAAATTTCTGGAATATCCTGGTTTGAAAGAATATAAGCATTGGCTTGAAAATCGCTTTAAGAGAGCAAAATATCTTCTTTCTGAGGACGAGGAAAAGATTATGAGTATGATGTCGACAAGTTCTTATGATAAATGGATTGATATGGTTTCTGGATTTCTTGCAAAGGAAGAGGGAGAGGTTTTAAATGCCGAAGGGAAAAAAGAGAAGAAGAATTTTTCTGAAATCCAGAGTATCTTGAGTGACAGGAATAAAAGAACAAGAGACTCTGCTGCTGATATTTTTAACAGCATTTTGGTTAAGAATGCAGATAGTGCTGAAGCTGAGATAAATGCTATCCTTTTTACAAAAAAAGTGCTGGATGAACTTAGAAAGATGCCTAGAGCTGATTTTTCAAGACATTTAAGCGATGATATTGAAAGTGAGATTGTTGATTCTTTGATTAATTCTGTATCTAGTAAATTCAATATTTCCCAAAGATACTATAAGTTGAAAGCTAAATTGCTTGAAGTTGATAAATTAAAATATCATGAAAGAAATGTTCCATATGGAAAGATTGACAAGAAATATTCTTATGAAGAAAGTTTTAATTTAGTGTATAGGGTATTTTATAATTTGGATAAGGAATTTGGAGAGATTTTAAAAAAATTTGCAGAAGAAGGAAGAATAGATGTCTACCCCAAGAAAGGAAAAAGGGGAGGGGCTTTCTGTACGCATAATCTCCTTACACAGCCAGTTTATATTCTGCTAAATCATACTGACAGAATGCAAGATGTTCTTACTATTGCCCATGAGGCAGGTCATGGAATAAATAATGAATTAGTAAGAAAAAACCAAAATGCATTGAATTTTGGAACTCCAATATCTACTGCAGAGGCGGCTAGCACTTTCATGGAGGATTTTGTTTTGTGTGAATTGGAAAAGAAAGCAGATGATGAATTGAAGCTTGCTTTGATGATTAATAGATTAAATGATGATGTCTCATCTATTTTCAGACAGACTGCCTGTTATAAATTTGAGAAAGAATTGCATGAAAAATTCAGGGAGAAAGGATACATACCTAAGGAAGATATAGGGAAAATATTCCAAAGTAATATGAAAGCTTATATGGGCGGGGCTGTTGAGCAATCTCCAGGCAGTGAGAATTGGTGGATTTATTGGAATCATATTAGGAATTTCTTCTATGTTTATTCTTATTCTTCTGGTTTGCTGATATCAAAATTTATGCAGCGTTCTGTCAGGGAAGATAAGAAATTTATAGAGAAAGTCAAGGTATTTTTATCTGCAGGATTATCCTCTTCACCTAAGGAAATTTTCAGTAAAATGGGAATTGATATAGGTAATAAAAAATTCTGGGAACACGGACTGAGAGAAATAGAAGATAATCTTATTGAAACTGAAAAATTAGCTGAAAAATTAGGAAAGACTTAATATTATTATCATTGAAACTTGGCTATATAAAATTTATATAGCTATATTAGATCCATTAATCATGAAAGCAATAAGAAAAGAAAAATTTCTGGAAAACTTGGATTTTTACTTTGAAGAAATTAAAAAAGGCAGGATATTTATCTATCCTACAGATACTATTTATGGAATTGGATGCGACGCTATTATTGATAATGCAATTATTAAAATAAGACAAATGAAAAAAAGAAATGAAAAACCTTTTTCTATTATGGCGCCTAATAAAAACTGGATAATAAAGAATTGCCTTATTGATAAGAATGCAAAAAAATGGCTGAATAAACTGCCTGGTGCTTATACTTTAATATTAAAATTGATGAGTAATTCTGGGATTAGCAGCGAAGTTAATTTGGGACTTAACAGCATTGGTATAAGAATTCCAAAACATTGGTTTGCAGAAGTTATTGAAAAATATGGAAGACCGTTTGTTACAACTTCAGTAAATATCAGCGGAGAACCTTTTATAAAAAGTCTTAGTGATTTAAAGGCTGAAATTAAGGATAAAGTTGATTATTTTATTGATGATGGTGTTTTAAGCGGCGCGCCCAGCATTATTGTAAAGCTTATTGAAGGTGAAGAAGAGATAATAAAAAGATAGTCTATTCTTTTTGATTGAAATTGTTGCTTTTAAAGGCATGGGCGCTTATGCCTTTCACCTTTAAATGAGATAGATTTAAATATTATCATAAATTAATGTTTTTATATGAAAAGCGGCAAATTAATGTTTGTGTTTTTTACCTTATTTGTTTTATTTGGGTCTATGATAGTTATTGCAGAAGAGGGCGATACTGAAGTTAAAGCTAGTAAAAGAAATGATTTTAATGCTAGGCTAAGCCATATTAATTGCAAAGTTGATTTGATTAAAAAGCAGATTGATTTACTTTCTATGATCGATAATAATTTAACCTCTTACAAAACCTCCCTAGACTCTGATTTTACTAAATTAAAAGAGTTTGCAGATGCCATGAATCATAAAGAATTTGACAGTTATTTTACAACTACATTTAAAGATAATCTTGGGTTAGCTGTAAATGCTGTTAAAACAGCTAAAGGAGCAGTAATAAGAAGCAATTTAACAAAAGAAGAAAGATCTACAATGAAGACAGACCATAAAGCAATTATTTCTGAATATGCTGATTGTGTAAATAAAAGAGGTGGAGAAGTCGGTGAGAAAAGAGCAGATCATTTAAATTCTTGGATTGAAAAATGGAATAAAGTTATTGCTAAAATGAAGGAAAAGAGCTATGAAACTGCTGAAATGGAATCTGTTGTTTCTGATGCTCAAAATAAACTAATCCCTGCATTGCAGACTATAAGAGATGCTACAACTAAAGAGGCCAGGAAAACTGCGATGGAAAATGCCAGAAATTTACATTTGCACCTATGGGCTAGATTTGAAATTGCTAGAATAAAAAGCTATTTGGGGTCTATTGAAGATGATGCAATTGCCAAAGGATATCAGGCAGATATTGATGCTATAAATGCTAGGTTAAACGATGCTGACAAATTAGCTGTTTCAGGAAAAAGATATAAAGGCGGTGAATTTGAAACAGTATGGATGGCTATAAAAGATGCAGCAAAAATGCTAAAGGATTTAAATAAAAAACTTAAGAGTTAAAATGGAAGAAATGAAAATGGAAATGAAAAACTTGCAAAAAAAGAAAGTAAATATTTGGCTATGGATAGCAATAGTTGTTGTAGTGCTTGTTGTTTTGTTTTTCATGTTTCGAGGTGAAAAAGAAACAGAAGATTCTGAAAAAGAATCAGGCATAGGAGAACAAAAAACAACAACTAGCGATGATGAAATCAGCAATCTAGTTATAGGAGATAATCCAGATACTGGAGTAGAAGACTTTAATTCATTGCCAACATCGCAAGAAGAGATTATTGGATAATTGGGGAATATAATGAGAAAGACAATAAGAAAATCAAGAAGGAAAAAAAGGTTGCTCAAATTAGCAAGGGGAAAGGGTAGAAGAAAAAAGAAGTAGATTATCTTATCTAAAAACTTATATTTCCTCTAAAGAATCTTCGTCAAATGGAGCATATGCAATGGTATTGCCCTCTTTATCTAATATCTCCACATGATACCTTCCATTTGGAAGGATAATATTTATCTTTCCTTTCATCCCTCTTGTTATTTGAGGAGAATTTTCTAATTCTTCATCTTGATTATGATATTCGATATATTCTGGATCAGGTGCTACAAGGATTATTACTTCTTGATGGCGCTTGAATTTGGTCTGCATTTTTATCTTTTTTTTCTCTTTTTTCTTTCTAATTTTTCAATTTTTAAATTTTGAACCTGGTGGTTTGAATATATAAGCAGATAAATTATTTCCAATAAACCCAATGTATTTACTATAAACAATAAAAAAAACCAAACCGGCTGGTTTAGGCGTGCTGATTTCCAAAGCGCCAGTCCTTTCCAAATTAATATCCAAATTAATATTATAATAAGCATTTCTTTAGAGACATTAAACTGCTCGGCAAGGGTATTCAAGACCATAATATTATAAATTTTTTAGAGATATAAATGTTTTGAATGATAATTTAGTTTTTATCACTTTAAAAATAAGAAAAAAATTTCTGGATATTTCTCCGACGTTAAAAATTTTTGTATAGAAATGTTTAAATAGCAACATTCTTAAAATTAAGTATAACACAATAGATTGTATAAAAAAATATACAAACACAATCTATTGTGATAAAAAAGAGTGAAAATATGCTCTGCCCTTATTGCCTAAATGAAGATACAAAAGTCATAGATAAGAGAAATATAGGGGCATTAATAAAAAGAAGAAGAGAGTGCTTGAAGTGCTTGAAGAGATACAATACTAAAGAAGTTGTTGAAAAAGCTGAACTTCATGTTATTAAAAAAGATGGTAGGAGAGAAGATTTTGACAGAGAAAAAATAAAAAGAGGGATAATGAGGGCTTGTGAAAAGAGGCCTATAAGCGGCGAGACGATTGAAAAGATGGCTGAAAAAATTGAAGAGAGAGTTAGAAAAAATGCAGGTGATGTAAAAACTAGTTTTATAGGAGAGCTGGTTTCTAGGGAATTAAAAAAGATCGATAAAGTTGCTTATATCAGATTTGCTTCTGTTTATAAGGATTTTGCTGACTTGGATGATTTTAAAAAAGAGATAAAGGGCTTATAAATAAATAAAAAACTAAAATGGCGAACACGAAAGACTATAATGGAAATAGCGATATTAACGGCAATGGAAACGCACATAGTAATGAGCATAGTGACAAAAAAACAGCTTATCCTCAAAAAGTAGAATCTGCTATGAAAATGCCTATGTTTATGGATAGATATTTTACCAAATCAGGAAAAAATCCTTTTTTGTTTGATATAGGAAGTGCACAGATAAGATGGCTTTCTGAAAGCGTTACAGTAACTGATGATAGAGGGAAAGTAATATTTACTCAACCTAATGTTAGAAGGCCTGATTTTTGGAGCGCTCTAGCTATAAAGGTTGTAGCAAGCAAATATTTCTGGGGAGATCAGGCAAAAGGGGAGAGAGAGGACAGTGCTGAAAAATTAATAGGCCGAGTTTCTAGATATATAGGCAGACAAGCTTTGAAGCAGGGTTACTTTGATGAGGAAATGAGCAATATATTGCAAGATGAAATTACTGCTATTTGCCTGAACCAATTATGTGTATTTAATTCTCCTGTATGGTTTAATGCGGGAATTAATGAATATAATCCTGAAGCTGGCGGAGTTTCTGCATATGTATGGGATGATGCCTCTCAAAGCGTTATAAAAGCTAATAAAAAAATGGACAGACCGCAGTGTTCTGCATGTTTTATTTTGAGCATAGAAGACAATATGGAGTCTATTATGGCTGTCCAAGTAGCTGAAGCTAATTTGTTTAAAGCTGGATCAGGAACAGGGACTAATCGATCTCCTTTAAGGAGCTCGAAAGAGAGATTAACTGGAGGGGGAAGAGCGTCGGGTCCTGTTAGCTTTATGAGAGGTTATGATGCTTATGCGGGAATTATAAAATCTGGCGGGAAAACAAGAAGGGCGGCTAAAATGGAGATCTTAAACGCAGATCATCCTGATATTTTGGAATTTATAGAGGCTAAACAAAAAGAGGAGAAAAAGGCATGGGCTCTGATAGAGCAGGGATATTCTGGGGGAATGAACGGTGATGCTTATTCTACAATAGCTTTTCAAAATTGCAATATGTCTGTGCGTGTAAGTGATGATCTTATGAATTCTGTAAAGAAGAATGGAGAATGGAATACGATAAATATTACTGATAGAAAAGTATGTGAGACTATAAAGGCGAAAGATATTTTGAATAAGATTGCGGAAGGAACCTGGATATGCGGAGACCCTGGAATACAATGCGATGATGTTATTCAAAAATATCATACTGTAAAAAATTCAGGCAGAATTAATGCTACTAATCCTTGTTCAGAGTATGTTCATCTTGATGATACAGCCTGTAATTTAGCATCAATAAATTTAATGAAGTTTAGAACTAATAATGGGGGATTTGATGCAGATGGATTCAAGAAAGTTGTAAAGTATTTCATCACAGCTATGGATATTATTGTTGATGGTGCAAGTTATCCGACAGATAGAATAACAGAGAGATCCCATAGGTTTAGGCCTCTTGGATTGGGCTATGCTAATTTAGGGGCTTTATTGATGTCCTTGGGTTTGCCTTATGATTCTGAAGAAGGAAGGGCTGTTGCTGCATCTATAACTGCTATCATGTGCGGTGAAGCATATAAAACTTCTGCGGAATTAGCAAGAATGGTTGGACCTTTCAAAGAATTTGTAAAAAATAGAGATTCAATGCTAGAGGTTATAAGAATGCATAGAAACCATGTTAAAGACATTAATGTAGAAAAGATCCCTAGTGATTTAAGGGATTTAGTTAATGTGGCTTGGGATTCTTGGAGTGAAGCATTGGAAATCGGTGAACAATATGGATTTAGAAACTCGCAAGCAACTGTCTTGGCGCCTACTGGGACTATAGCTTTCCTAATGGATTGTGATACTACGGGTATTGAGCCAGATATTGCTCTTGTTAAATATAAAGTTCTAAGTGGTGGAGGAATGCTGAAAATTGTTAACAGATCTGTTGGTTTAGCTTTAGATAGACTAGGATATAATTCTCTGCAAATAAAAGAGATCGTGGATTATGTTGATAAAAATGATACTATTGAAGGATCCCCTTATTTAAGAAATGAACACTTGGCTGTTTTCGACTGTGCATTCAAGCCTGCAAAGGGAAATAGAGCGATAAAATATAAAGGCCATATAGACATGATGGCAGTTGCCCAGCCATTTATTTCAGGCGCTATAAGCAAGACAATAAACATGCCTGAAGAATCCAGTGTGGAAGAGATTGCAGATGCTTACATTTACGCTTGGGAGAAAAAGTTGAAAGCAGTTGCTATATATCGTGAAAACAGCAAGAGAAGCCAGCCATTGAATACAAAAAAAACCGATGGTGAGATGGTTAAAAGAGTAGAGATTGAAAAAGTTCTTGTCAGAGAAAGAATACCTATGCCTCAAACTAGAAAATCAATAACTCATAAGTTTGAAATTGGAGGGCATGGCGGCTATTTAACTATAGGTTTATATGATGACGGTAGACCTGGAGAAATATTCGTGACTATGGCAAAACAAGGCTCTACAATCAGGGGCTTAATGGATGCATGGGCGCGCTCAATATCATTGAATTTACAGTATGGCGCAAGCGTTAATGATTTATTTGGAAAGTTTAGACATCAGAAATTTGAGCCTGCAGGGTTTGTGAAGAATGATAGCAGAGAAGGGCTTCTTTCTGAAAAAATTAAACCTATAAGAACAGCTTCTTCAATTGTTGACTACGTTTCACAATTTATGCATAACAACTTTGGCGAGAGTTCTGGAGGAATGAAGATAGAAATTGAAGCAGATTTAGAAGACAAAGAAAACACAGCTGAAGAACAAGCCATGCTAAGCGAATTTGGGAATGAGGGCCTAATTTGTGGATTGTGCGGCGGTCCTGCGAAAAGAATCGGCAACTGTGCGATTAGATGCACAAGCTGCAATCAAACGCAGAGAAGCGGCTGTGGAGAATAAAAAGAATTGTTTCTTAAAGCTATGCTAATTAATTTCTCATTTTTTCTTTAATTTAATAAAAACAAATCCTGGAAACTCTTTTTTAATTATCCTGTTACTATATTTTTTTATTTGAAATATTGAATTTTTTACAGGACAAACCAATATACCCTGATCTTTTAATTGAGAATATAGATACTCTGGAATATTTTCTGATTCTGCACTGATTAAAATTCTGTCAAAAGGAGCATATTTTAGCAGGCCATTTATACCATTTCCTCTAAAAATTTTTATTATTTTATTTTTCTTTAATAGTTGTGATGATTTTTTTGCGAGTGATTTTATTATTTCTACTCCGTATATTCTGCCTGAATTAATTATTTTTGAGATTAAAGCTAAAACATATCCTGATCCTGACACAATCTCAAGAATTTTTTGATCTTTTTTTAATTCCAGAAGATCAAGCATAAATGCAATTGTATATGGCTGCGATAGCGTTGCTTCTTGTTCCAGCGGCAGAGCTATATCCTCATAAGCTAAATAATTATGATGTTCTGGCAAGAAATTCTCTCTTTTTACCCTTTTGAATGCCTCGACAATTGACTTTGAAAAATTTAGATTTTTCAGTTTCAAGATTAATTGGTCTTTATTCATAATTAAGTAAAGAACTACATATATTAATTATTTACTCCCCAGTGCTAGAGAAGATTTATTAAGGGCTGTTTTTTCTTTTGATTATGGAAAGTGTAAAAGAATTAACATCGAAGAATTTTGACAATTTTATTAAATCTGGTGTTGTTGTTGTTGTTGAGTTTGGAGCTGATTGGTGCAATCCATGCAAGATTATGAAGCCTATATATCATGAAGTTGCAAATATGGTAAAATCCGTAAAATTCGGAACAGTTGATGTTGACAAAGAAAATGAGCTTGCGCAGAGATTTGAAGTGAGAAGCGTACCAACTATTATTTACTTTAAATCTGGCAAGCAGATTGATTCTGAAATTGGAGTCATATCTAAAAATGATCTGTTAAAAAAAGTTAAAGAAAATATAAAGTAGGTATGGCTGACTCTAAATACTTTTTCAAAAGAATAAATAAAATTATGGAGGAAAGAAGTTCTGATAAATTTGTAATAGACTCTTTTAGTTTTAAAGATAGAAAAGAATATATTGATAAATTAATGAATTATTTGGGGGGCTTTATGATCTGGGGTGAAAGAAACTTCATAGTTTATTCTGGATTTTTTGGAAAGAGGAATTATATAGGTAGATTTTCTCCACAATACGGTGAAAGTTCAAAAATTGATGGGATAATCTCTGATATAGATGGGGAATATCCTGACTTCAATTTAGATCATAGAATACAAGAGAATATTGGCACTAATAAGATAGATAACGAGTGGAGAAAATTTTTTTATAATCTTCTTAAAGATTCTCATTTGAGTCTAAATAATTCTTTTATTATTGCCTCAAGATACGACTCTGGAGAAAATTGCAGAGTTATTGTTTATCATTAAGAGAGAAGGATTTAAATAACAACTTTTTCTAAAAAAGATAAGGTCCCGTAGCTCAGCCTGGTAGAGTACTTGGCTTTTATAACAAAGCTTATTTAAAGAAACCAAGGTGCCGCGGGTTCAAATCCCGTCGGGACCATATACCCTTTACAATTAGAAAATAAAATGTAAAGGGTAAAGTCTAAATACATCTAGTTCTTGAATATAACAAGAAGGGAATTATATAAAAAAGATCAAGGATTGCATGGTGCGTTAAGGGGAGGAGGATTATTAGATAATATTGGTGAATCGTCTAATTTTGATAAATGGGAGAGAATTATTGATAGTTATATAGGGGAACAAGATGAGCAGTAAAAAAGATAAGAATAGAAAAAATATCAAAATTTATATCAATAATCACAAAGAATTATAGCTGATTAAAGTTATTAAAAAATTAATTATATATATCGGGGTGCAGACAAGGCAGAAATTTCTTAATTTAAAAAAAGAAACATATGCCAGATAAATTGAAAATATTGTGGAGGGTATTGAAGCAATAAGGATTAATAAATTTAGATTTAAAATGATAAGTAAAATTATCATAATATAGAAAAAAATTCCAATAAACGAATTCGAAACTAAAAAAAACTTTGAATAATCGCTTGTAAGATTTATTTTACAAGATATTCTGTCATTAATATCGCATATTGGCGAATATTTTTTATTATTTTCAAGCTTTTTTTCAATATAAAAAGCATAAACAGAAATAAACAGCCCTAAAATAGATAGAATAAGCAATATTAAACCCAGCATTTTAATAATAATGTTGGAGATTATAAAAACTTAATTATTGAAAAAAATTATGGCTTGTAGAAAAGTTTAAAAAGCCAGTTTTACACTCATCTTTTATTATCCCATAGTTAGAAATAAATTTTCATACTAGCTTAACCAGATGCACGTCCTACAGCCAAAACACACTAAATTGAAACCTGATGAAGTTAAGAAATTGCTGGAAAAATACAACCTTTCTATATCGCAGCTTCCGATGATAAAACTTGAGGATTGTGCGCTGCCAGAAGGATTTGGGAAAGGAGATATTATAAAAATTGAGAGGAAAGAGAACGATAAATTAAATGTATATTTTAGGGTAGTTGTATAAATAATATGAAAAAAGAAAATGTTTTGGTTGAAAAGTACCTGAGGCAACATTCACTTGTAGAATCTAATATTCTCTCATTTAATGACTTTTTAGACAATAAACTTCAACAAGTTGTAAATGAAATAAATGATTCCTTGGTTTATGAAGATATTGAGATAAAGATTGGAAAGGTAAAGGTCGGAAAGCCAAATATTATTGAAGCAGATGGCAGTTCTAGCATATTAACCCCGATGGTTGCTAAAATTAGAAACCTAACTTATTCTGCGCCCATATTTATTGATTTAAGTGTGAAATTTGGCGACCAAACTGATGACGCTGAAGTTGAAGTTGGCAGAATCCCTATAATGGTTAGAAGCTCTGCATGTACTACATATAAAATGAGCAGAGAGGATCTGAAAAACAATTTAATGGATCCCTTAGACCCTGGAGGATATTTTATAATAAATGGCAATGAAAGAGTAATAGTTATGTCAGAAGATCTTGCTCCTAACCAGCCATTTATCGAAGAGGGAAGACAAGGATTGACCTTGAGAATATTTTCACAAAGAGGATCTTACAGAATACCAACTACTATTTCAGAGACAAATGAAGGCATCTTAGAATTAACTTTCAGCAGACTAAGAAATATTCCTGCTATAGTTCTATTAAAAGCATTGGGAATTGTCAAAGAGGCAGATATAGCAAAACATATTGATTATGAAAATGACTGTTTGATAGTTAATTTATACGAATTTACCAAAATACAAAGTTCTGATGACGCAATGGTATACATAGCTGAAAAGTCTGGAATTCAAGGAACAAAAAAAGAGATTCTTGATAGAGTAAAACAAAGGATTGATTCTTTTTTTCTTGCACATATTGGTATGGATAAAAATTCAAGATATGAAAAAGCCATTTCATTATGCAGATTTATAAGGTTATATTTAAAGGCAAAAGAAAACAATTCTATAAGAACAGATAAAGACCATTATGGAAATAAGAGAATAAAACTCTCTGGAGATTTGATGGTTGATTTATTCAGAGTTAATTTTGGAATATTAATAAGAGATATTCAATATTCCTTGCAGAAAATATCGAAAAGAAAGAAATTCTATTCCTTAAAGACGATATCAAAATCAACTTTATTCTCGCATAGAATAGAAAGTGCTATTGCAACCGGGAGCTGGATAGGGGAAAAATCTGGAGTTACTCAAAATATGGAAAAAAATAACTATCTTGCTGTTCTTTCTCAATTGCAAAGAGTTACTAGCTTGCTTCCTGGCGAACAGGAAAATTTTGCTGCGAGAACATTACATCCTACTCATTACGGGAGATTTTGTCCAACTGAGACTCCTGAAGGTATAGAGATAGGATTAAGAAAAAACCTATCTTTAATGGCAAAAGTTTCAACAGATATACATTTTGATGACAAATTAATGATAAAAAATCTTAGAAATATTGGGCTAGGTGACGGAGAAGGAAAAGACGTATTCTTTAATGGGCGATTTATTGGATTTATTAAAGATCCTAACAATTTTGTAAAGGAATTAAGATCTTTAAGAAGAAGAGGAGAACTGCCATCTGAACTTAGCATTAGATATAATCAAGTTCTTGATCAGGTAACAATGTCTAGCGAAGTAGGAAGAGTATTGAGGCCTTTAATAATTGTTGAAAATGGGGCGAATAAATTAAAGGATGAGCATTTAATTGAATTGGGTGAAGGAAAAATAAGCTGGAAAGATCTAATCAATCAAGGAATAATAGAATATATTGATGCTGCAGAAGAGGATAACGCCTTTGTATCCTTGAAAGCTGAAGAAATAAACAACGAACACACTCATCTGGAAATCCATCCTATAGATCTGTTTGGATTGATAACAAGCCTTGTCCCTTTTGCCAATCATGACCAGAGCTCAAGATTAAACAAAGGAAGTAAAACACTAAAACAAAGTCTTGGAATTTATGCGGCTAATTATTTGGTGAGGCTTGATAGTAATGTATCAATTTTGCACTATCCACAAAAACCATTAGTAAGAAGTTTCATATATGATACTCTTGAAGTGTATCCTGCAGGGCAAAATTTAATAGTGGCTATTATGCCTTATGAAGGATATAATATGGAGGACGCTATTGTCCTAAGCAAAGATAGTGTTGATAGAGGGCTTGGCAGAAGTACATTTTTCAGACCCTATGTAGCGACGGAGTTACAATATCAAGGAGGTTTAAGTGATAAAATAACAATCCCTGATAAAGATGTATCTGCATATAGAACTGAACAATCTTATAAATATTTAGAAGATGATGGTATAACTTATCCAGAAGCGTATATGGCTTCAGGAGATGTTGTAATAGGCAAAATTACGCCTCCGAAATTTTTAAGTGAAGCAAAGGACATTAGCATTCAAGCAAAAAAAGAAGCTAGTGTTGCAATAAGACAGGAAGAACAAGGGGTTGTAGATGCAATATTTATCACAGTAAATAGTGAAGGCGACAAGGTTATTCAGGTTAGAACAAGGGACCAAAGAATGCCTGAACCTGGAGATAAGTATTCTGCTCCTCATGGACAAAAAGGCGTTATTGGTTTAATTGCAGACTCTAGAGATATCCCATTTACAAGAAATGGAGTAAAACCTGATTTGATGTTTAATCCTCATGGAATTCCTAGTAGAATGTCTGTTGGCTATTTGATAGAATTATTAGCGGGAAAAACTGCTGGATCAACAGGAAGGATTATTGACGGAACAGCATTTACCGGACAAAATGTAACTGAATTAAAGGCTTTGCTTGAAGAAATGGGATTCAGGCCAGATGGAAAAGAAACATTGTATAATGGTGTAACTGGGAATAAATTAGATGCAAAGATTTACATCGGGAATATGTATTATCTAAAACTTGTAAGAATGGTTAAGAATCTACTTCATGCTAGAGCATCTGGAAAAGTAGCATTATTAACAAGACAGCCAATTGAAGGCCGATCAAGAGGGGGCGGGCTGAGGCTAGGCGAGATGGAACAGCAAGCACTGGCTGGACATGGTGCATCATTGCTTTTAAAAGAAAGATATAGTTCTGACAAAACAATTGTTTATATCTGCAAAGACTGCGGAAATATGACTTATGAAGATATAATTAGAAACAAAACACCGTGTCAGCTCTGTGGGAATAATGAGTCAGATCCTGTTGAAATTTCTTATGCATTTAAGCTATTAGTGGACGAATTACTTGGATTAGGGATATTAACTAAATTCACGTTAAAAAATAAATATGAGAGATAAAAATGAAAAGAGATAATTTCAAAAAACAAGTGAAGTCGTTAAGCTTCAATTTATTAAGTCCTGAACAAATTAAAAAATTAAGCACGGCAAAGATCGTAACTCCTGAATTATATGATATTGACGGATTTCCTGTGGATGGAGGTTTAATGGACTTGAGATTGGGGGCTATTGACCCTGGTGTTAGATGCAGAACTTGTGGAAAAAGAGTTAAAGAATGTCCTGGACATCCAGGAAGTATTGAGTTGGCAAGACCTATTTTTCATATAAAATATATTCAACTTATTGAGCATTGCCTGAGAAGCTATTGCCCAAATTGCGGAAAATTAACTTTGTCTGATGAAAAACAGAAAACTTATAATCCAAGCGAAAGAGCTAAGAAGGCCAGAGACGCAAAAAGATGCCCTCATTGCAATGAAACTATTGAAAAAGTAAAATTAGAGAAACCAAGCACCTTCATGATAGGCAAAAAAAGACTTGGACCTATTGAAGTTAGAGAGAGACTTGTAAGAATAAATGATGAAGAATTAAAAAAAACAGGAATTAATTCAAAAACAGCAAGGCCTGAATGGGCTATAATATCCTTATTGCTTGTCCCTTCTGTTACTGTAAGACCAAGTATTACATTAGATACTGGAGAAAGGAGCGAGGACGACCTAACGCATAAACTATCAGATATTATCAGAGCAAATCAAAGACTATGGGAGAATCTTAATGCTGGTGCACCAGAAGTAATTATAGAGGACTTATGGGACTTGCTTCAGTACCATATTACAACTTTTTTTGATAATAATATTTCTAGAATTCCTCCTGCAAGACATAGATCAGGACAGCCACTAAAAACAATAACTGAAAGAATAAAAGGGAAGGAAGGAAGAATTAGGGCTAATTTAGCTGGGAAAAGGGTAAATTATAGTGCTAGAACAGTCATCTCACCTGACCCTTATTTAGATATAGACGAAATTGGAATACCATTAGAAGTTGCTAAAGTAATTACTGTTGCTGAATCTGTAACTAGCAATAATATAAATTATATAAAGGGCATAATTGGGAAAGGCGACAAGTATCCTGGCGCTAACTATGTAATTAGAATCGATGGAAAAAGAAAAAGAATCACTGATGACTTAAAAGATGAAATTTGCGCTGAACTTCAACCAGGATATAAAATTGAGAGACATTTAAGAGATGGAGATGTAGTGCTATTTAATCGTCATCCGACATTGCATAAACAAGGCTTGATGGCCCATAAAGTTAAGGTCTTGCCAGATAGAACCTTTAAATTGCATCCTGCATCAGCTGCGCCATATAATGCTGACTTTGATGGAGATGAAATGAATATTCATTCACCACAAACTGAAGAAGCCCAGTCTGAAGCAAAGATTCTTCTTAATATCAGCAATAACATTATTTCCTCTAAAAACAATACAAATCTTGTTGGAACAATTACAGATGCTGTAACTGGCTCATATATTTTATCAAAGGAAGAAGTTGATAAAAGCGAAGCAGATCAAATATTGTATTCAAGCGGCATCATAAATTCTTTGAAAAAAAAGAAAATTCAGGGCAGAGAAATATTTGAGCAGATTATCCCAAAAAAGTCAAGCATAAGTATTCCCAATGTAATTACAAGTGAAAATAGTTTTGGCGCGGAAGAAGGAGCAATGGTTAAAATTTTAGATAAAGAATTTGGCAGAGAATTAACTATAGAATGCATAAATAGAGCATTTAAACTTGGAACGCAATATTTGACTAGGAAAGGATATACAATGTCCTTGGATGACTTAAATGTTTCAGACAAAATTATAGAGATAACTGCGGGTTTATTGTCTAAAGTTGAAGCTAAGGCGAAAGAAATAATAAAAGACTTTTCTACTGGAAAAATTCAGCCAATGTCTGGAAAAACAATTGATGAATCAAGAGAAATTCAAATGCTGCAGATTTTGAATGAGATTAGAACTGAGATTGGAAATACGTTAAAAGAGCATTTTCCAACGGATAGCGAAGTATATAAGATGATTGCTCCGGGAGCTAAGGGCAGCCTTTTAAATATTGGGCAGATAGGGTGCTGTGTTGGACAACAGGCATTAGCTGGGAAAAGGATAGGATTTGGTTATACAGGCAGAACATTATCTTTCTTTAAAAGAGAAGATCTTGGTCCTGAAGCAAGAGGCTTCATAAAATCTTCATATTTTAAGGGATTGCAACCAAAAGAGTTCTTTTTTGGAGCAATTACTGGAAGAGACAGCCTAATGGACACTGCCCTAAGAACTCCAAAATCAGGATATCTTTACAGAAGACTAGTCTATGCATTGCAGGACTTAAAGGTAGAATATGATGGTACTGTAAGAGATGCTTCCGAACATATAGTACAATTTCAATATGGCGATGATGGAAAAGATGTTGCAAAACTCCATTTAATTGATAATAAAGTTTCCCCAGGGGAGGCAGTGGGTGTTGTTACTGCTCAAAGCTTCGGCGAGGCATCAACTCAGATGATTCTTAATGTTTTCCATCATGCAGGAGTTGCTCAAATGCAAGTAACCCTGGGGCTGCCAAGATTAATTGAAATTATAGATGCTAGAAAGCAGCCTTCTACGCCATTAATGGAAGTTTATTTAAAAAAGGAGTTTAATAATGAAAAAGATTCTAGAACAGTTGCTGAAAAGATTAAGGAAGTCAAACTTCAAGAAATATTATCAGAAATTAAGATTGATTTTGCCAATAAAAAGATAGAGATTCATCTTGATTCGAAGTCCTTAAAGAGTGTTCACGCTGGTGCACATACAATTACTGAAAGATTAAAAGAAAAAGGATTCAAAGTTAAATGCAATGATCTTAAAATAATAGTTGATTCGGCAGATCTTGATTTCAAAGCCATATATAAATTGAAAGGAAAATTGAAGAAAACAATCATTTCTGGAATAAAGGGCATTTCGCAAGTACTTGTCGCAAACATTGGAAAAGATTTTGTAATCAGAACTGCAGGTTCAAATCTTAAAGAAATGATGGGGGTTAAAGAAGTTGATTATGAAAACATTACTTCTAATGATATTCATGATGTTGCGAATGCACTTGGAATAGAGGCTGCAAGACAAACAATAATAAATGAAATAAAAAAAGTAATTGAAACACAGGGCTTGGATATAAATGAAAGGCATATTAAATTGATTGCTGACGCTATGACTGTTGGAGGAACTGTAAAGGGCGTAACGAGAATGGGAATTATCTCTGATAAAGCTAGTATTTTAGCTAGAGCTACTTTTGAAACACCTGATAAACAATTCATTGGTGCAACTTTAAAAGGAACCAAAGAGGAATTAAATTCTGTAATTGAAAATATTTTATTAAATCAGCCAATTCCTGTTGGAACTGGGTTGCCAGGATTGCTAGTAAAAATAACTGGCCCATTAGTAAAAAAGGAAGATATGGTTAAAGTTCCTAAGAAAAAGAAAAAAGAAGAGTAAAATTTAAATATTGATTTGAAAACTTATTTTTATGCAAGAAAGAAGATTATATAATTATCCTCACGTAAATCGATTATTTATGAATGATATGGAATATTATTATTCAAGCTTAATTCAGAGAGGATTTGCTCTGGAAGGTCCATATATCAAAAAAATCTCCCAGTATAAAAAAGTAGTGTATATCATAGAATGCAGAGAAGGATTTGGTTCTAAACTTCATATATGTGGCTACGAAGAAAAAAGATTTTTAAGAAGAAAAATTAAAATAATTCCTCAAGAGGAAAGGGATGCAGTCAAATCAAAATTGTTAGATGAATATAATGGAATACTTAATGCAGAGTTTTGGAATGCTGAAGATGCTGAAAGAGGGGAATTAAATATATGATGAAAACTGGATTAAATATTCATGTTGAGGCTCTGAATGATAAAGATTTTGGCCAAGGCAATAAGTTGAAAATAGTTGAATATCTTTTAGAAAATAAAATTCCCCATGCTCTGTCTTTTTCTCCATGGCAGGAGAAAGTTTGGAAGTATGAAAATCCTGAATTATTCGAATTATTTAAAAATAGTATACGCAGAGGCAACACTTTAGGGCAGCAAGGATTAACCCATAAGTGCAGATATGAACATAAACTTATTGATCCTTGGCATGAGAATAAATGCTTATATGGAAGATCATTTAGTTTTGAAGATCAATTAGATATAATGAAAAGAGGGAAAGATAAATTAGAAAGTTTATTTGAAAAGCCTGTTGAATTATATATCCCTCCAAATCATCAGTTCGATGAAAATACTATCGGCGCTGCTGCGAACTTAGGATACAAATTTCTCTCAGATAAAGCTATGATTCCAATAATGCCTTACAAATATGGAGGCATTCTAATTGTGCCAGAAAGAGACTTGGAAGAAGGAAAATTTGATTGCGGCGCCGTATATATTCATTATGATGAAATCAACAAAGTTAAAACTAGTTACAGTCTTGCATTGGATAAAGCTGTTTCATTTAGAGATTTAAAATTTGAAAATCCCGGCGAATATAGAATTAAACTTAATGAAGTCCTAAAGCGAACATATAAATATATAAGGGATGGAAGGAAGATAATTAGAAAAGTTTTAAAGCATCGTTAAAACGAACATTTCTAAAATATAAAAGATAAGTTTATAAAGTAAGGAATGAAATGATAAGAAAGGAAAAATTCTTAAATGTTTAAAATGGCGACGATTGACATGCAAACAATGCGATATATTAACCTATTAGATAGGGCCTCTAATGTTAAAACTAAGCAATGCTTTATTTACAATAACACTATATTCTTTGCAGTTCCTAGGGAATTGATCTCTAAGGCAATTGGTCCGGCTGCTCTAAATGTGAGAAAGATACAGGAAAATTTAGGTAAAAAGGTAAGAATTATTCAAGAGCCAAATGGATTAACTGATGCAAGAAGATTTATTCAGGATCTAATTGCCCCGAATAAATTCAAATCTCTGGAGATAAAAGATAATAATCTCATCATTAATGGCGGGAATAATCAGAATAAAGCAATTCTAATCGGAAGGAATAAAAAGAGGGCTGAAGAGCTCCATAAAATAATATATGATATTTATGGACTTGATCTAAAGATAATCTGAAAGAATTTACAAAGGATTAAAAGGGTCCAGTTTTTATAAAATTATGAAACTTGCAATAATAGATTACAAAAATGCATCTGGAAGATTAATAGATAATTTAAAAAGCAAAAATATCGAATCAGATACTGCTCTGTCTTGGGAAAATTTCGAATCTGAATTTGGACCTTTAGACAGATATGATGGTCTTTTGTTGCATGCTGATATTGGGCGATGGCGCGAGTATCTAAGAATAATACCATTAAGATACCCAAATTTAAAATACGCTATTGCTAGCAACGGAATAGGCGAATATTTTGATGATGGAATCGTGAGAGTTTTTGACTTTTCTGATTTTGATCAAATAATAAAATATTTTTATGGCGGGCGATAAATCATAGCTGATAAGCTAAAATTTAAAAACCCTCTTTATCTGAAAGAACTATGGGATTAATGAATGCTAGGAAAATTATGAAGCGCCGAAGAAAGGATAGATGGGGCTCATATGATTATAGGGTAAGAGCAAAAAAACTAAGGCAGAAATCCGATCCTTTGGGGGGAAAGTCCTGGCAGGCTAAGGGAATTGTTATTGAAAAATTTCAAAAAGAAGCTAAACAACCTAACTCTGCAATGAGAAAGTGCTGCAAAGTTCAGCTTATAAAAAATGGCGTGCAAGTTGGAGCATTCATTCCTGGAAATTTAGCCCAGAAATTTATTGATGAACATGATGAAGTTATTATTGAGAGAATTGGGGGGAAAATGGGTCGTTCAAAAGGAGATATACCTGGTATTAGATTTAAAGTAGTTAAAGTAAATGATCAGCCTTTGCATAGACTTTGGAAAGGAGAGATAGAGAAGGGAAGGAGATAAAATGGTATGGTATATTGCTTCATTAAATTTTGAAACAACTACAAGAAAATTTAGAGAATTGGAAAAAATTGCGTTAGACGGCGATACTATCCAGCTTGAATTGTCTTTAGGACACGATGATTCTAGCCGCGCTTTATTTGTAGAAGGGAGAAATTCCTCATTCTTAAGACATTATGAAGATTATTTCATAGATTTTATTTATTATGGGGTTGTTGCAGAAGAGCGAGATGAATCTGGTCCTAATTATGATTTTAGTATTAGGGTAGTTTCCACCGACGCAGATATGAAAAAAAAAGTTATTGAAACGTCTAGGAATTATTTAAAAGAGAATAGAATAACTTTTACTGAGGAGAATAATTGAATGACGGAGCAAATTCAGCAGATTAAGGAAAAAAAAGAAGATAAGGACCAATTCAAATTGTTTGACAAATATGACATATCTAATATTGAGATAAAAAATCCTGCTCTTAAACCTTATGTTAATTTTGAACCTCGATTGCTTCTAAAATCTCATGGGAGAAATTTGGAGAAATTTGGAAAAGCAAAAGTGAATATCATTGAAAGATTAGCTAATAGGGTCGCTGTTCCAGGGCATAGTGGAAAAAAACACAGAATAATTACTTCCTGGGCCTCAGGGAAATATAATAGAAATATGAGTACTGTTTTAAATGCCCTTGACATAATTGCTGAAAAAACGAAAAAGAACCCTGTTCAAGTATTGGTTGATGCATTAATCAATGGCTCTCCAAGAGATGAAATTACTGTAATTGAACAAGCTGGTGCAAGATACCCGCAGGCGGTCGATTGTTCTCCACTTAGGAGAATAGATCTTGCAATAAGGTGGATTGTTCAGGGTTCTTACAGCAGGTGTTTCGGAAAAAAGAAAAAAATGGCAGAATCTCTTGCTGAAGAAATTATTAAAGCCTCTCTAGGCAATATGGAAAGTTATTCTGTAAGCAAAAAAAATGAATCTGAAAAACAAGCTGATTCTGCAAGATAATAATATTTAAATAAGGATATTTTACCTAGATAATATTTGAATTAAAATGAAAATAAAAAGATTTTTGTATGGATTAATGTCTTTGCAATTATTGAATGGATGTAATTATGTATTTTCTGTTTATCAGAACGATAGTAAACCAATTAATGACTTATCTGCGGCTATAGAGTCAGGTGACAAAATTAGTTTTACCGGAAATGAAAGGGCTGTACAACGTTTCGATAGTGATAAAATTGGGTGGTGTAAATCTAATGAAATTAAACTTCTAGAAAAAGGAAAGAGCAATTACTCTGGATTAGCAGAACGAGATGAGAAATAGATAACTGCTTAATAAATATTTCAAGTAAAACTTTAAAAACCCTCTTTATTATCAACACTTAATTTAAAAACTGTATAGAAAATGGCAGACAAAGAAACCAGCCTACAGAAAATTCAAAGGCTAATATCGAATCAAAAGAACATAAGAAACGTAGCTACGTCTGCGCACATACACCATGGAAAAACTGCATTTACTGATGTGCTTTTAGCGGCTGCTGGAATGATGGCGACAAAGGCGGCGGGGGATTTAGAAGAAGGCATGGCAACTTGGCAACATACTGATGAACAGGAAAGGCTTATGACGGTTGATGCTGCAAACGTTTCAATGGTGCATACATTTCAAAATGAAGAATATCTCATAAATTTGATTGACACACCAGGACATGTTGACTTCGGAGGTAATGTTACAAGAGCTATGAGGGCAATTGACGGCACATTTGTTCTTGTTTGTGCTTCTGAAGGAATTATGCCTCAAACTGAAACGGTTTTAAAGCAGGCATTAAGAGAAAGAGTAAAACCTGTATTGTTCATTAATAAAGTTGATAGGCTTATTAAAGAATTAAAGTTGACTCCAGAAGGTATGCAGGAAAGGTTTACTAAAATTATTAATGAATTTAATAACCTTATAATGCAGATTGCAGAACCTGAATATAAGGAGAAGTGGAAGGTTAATGTTCAAGATGGAAGTGTTGCATTTGGGTCTGCCAGAGATAACTGGGCTTTATCAATTCCCTTTATGAAAAATAGAAAGGTTGGCTTTAAGGATATTATCAAGCTATATGAAATGGATGAATCAGAAAGAAAAAAGTGGGTATGGGAAAATGCTCCATTGTATGAAGTTATTCTTGATATAGCTGTAAAACATTTGCCTAATCCTCTTGAAGCACAAAAATATAGAATTCCTAAGATATGGAGAGGCGATGCTGAATCAAAATTTGGAGAAGATCTTGTAAGATGCAATAAGGATGGGGAAGTCGCGTTCGTAATAACAAGAATTGTGATAGATCCTAGATCTGGGAAAGAAATCGCTGCTGGAAGATTGTATTCAGGAACTATAATCAATGGTATGGAAGTTTATGCAAATAATGCAAAGAAAAATTCAAGAATACAACAGGTCTTGGTTTATAACGGCATAAAACCCGAACAATTAGAAAGAGTTCCTGCAGGAAATGTTTTGGCTATTTCTGGATTAAATGTTGATGTCGGGGAAACAATAACTTTGCAACCACAAACTCCTTTTGAAGAGATTAAGCATATATTTCAGCCTGTAATTACAAAGTCTATCGAGGTTGTTAGATCATCTGATTTACCTAAGTTAATTGATGTATTAAGAAAAATAGGAAAAGAAGATCCTAGTATAAAAATTGAAATTAATGAGGAAACAGGGGAGAACTTAATTTCTGGAATGGGAGAATTACATTTAGAGATTATTGAGGGCAGAATAAAAAATGAAAAAGGGCTTGAAGTAAAGACAGGAAATCCAATTGTTGTTTATAGAGAGACAATAACCAAACCAAGTCATAAAATTGAAATAAGAACGCCAAATGGGCATAATATATTCTTCTTTAGTATTGGGCCCTTGGAAGATGAAGTTTATAATGCTATAGAAAGAGGAGATATTCCTGAAGAAAGGCTGAAAAAAAGAGCTGAAATAACCTGGAAAAAATTATCTGAATTAGGACTGAGCAATGAAGAAGCTAGACAATATAAGGAAATTTATAAAGGGAATGTTTTTCAAGATAGAACAAGAGGGATAGTTTTGCTTGGCGAGGTTATTGATTCAGTAATGGACGGATGGAGGTTAGTGGTTGATGCGGGGCCTTTGGCAAGAGAACCATTAATGAAAACAAAAATAATACTTCATGATGCGAAATTGCATGTTGATCATATGCATAGAGGGCCTGCACAAATATATCCTGCTGTTAGAAATGGTATGTTTGAATGTATGAATTCTGGGGGCGCTGGATTAGTTGAACCTATTCAAACACATAGAATTGAGGTGCCTGTAGAATTTATGGGCGCTGTAACCGGGCTTGTTGGAAGCAAACGTGGAGTTTTAATAAATGTTGAGCAGGAAAGTTCAGAGGTTGTTATTGTTGCTAAAATTCCTGTTGCAGAAATGATTGGATGGAGTAATGATTTAAGAAGCGCTACAGAGGGAAGAGGCGTTTCAAGTTTGGCAGATCAAAATTTCCAAAAACTTCCAAGAGAACTTCAGGATAATGTTGTAAGAAAAATCAGGGAAAGAAAAGGATTGAGTGCAAATCAGTGAAATATAAAAGCTGTTATTTCCCGCTATTTTTAGATGTTATCATAAATTTACTTATGATAACATCATGTTCCTTGGCTTCGCCCAAATTTTATTTCGTGCCTATAAATGCCCCAATAAAC